>NZ_BAAALT010000160.1:0-583 GCF_039528515.1 Luedemannella flava | reverse complement strand
CTAGGCAAAATGGTGCCGTAACTTCGGGAGAAGGCACGCTGGTGTGTAGGTGAAGTCCCTGCGGATGGAGCTGAGACCAGTCGAAGATACCAGCTGGCTGCAACTGTTTATTAAAAACACAGCACTGTGCAAACACGAAAGTGNCGCCAGTAAACGGCGGTGGTAACTATAACCATCCTAAGGTAGCGAAATTCCTTGTCGGGTAAGTTCCGACCTGCACGAATGGCGTAACGATGGCCAGGCTGTCTCCACCCGAGACTCAGTGAAATTGAACTCGCTGTGAAGATGCAGTGTACGCGCGGCAGGACGGAAAGACCCCCGGGACCTTTACTATAGCTTGACATTGAACATTGAGCCTTGATGTGTAGGATAGGTGGGAGGCTTTGAAGCTCGGACGCCAGTTCGGGTGNACTGGGGCGGTCTCCTCCCAAAGCGTAACGGAGGAGCACGAAGGTTAGCTAATCCTGGTCGGACATCAGGAGGTTAGTGCAATGGCATAAGCTAGCTTGACTGCGAGCGTGACGGCGCGAGCAGGTGCGAAAGCAGGTCATAGTGATCCGGTGGTTCTGAATGGAAGGGCCAT
>NZ_BAAALT010000159.1:0-639 GCF_039528515.1 Luedemannella flava | reverse complement strand
CGGATGACGACGACGACACCGAGGTTGAAGTCGGCCTGGGTTTCCCCGATCTCGGCGACTTCGAGGGCGCGGGAATGCTCGGGCTCGGGCTGATCGGCGTGGTCGTGCTCGCGGTCGTCGGCATCGTGACTGACCTCATTCCGGGCCTGGGGAACTGACGATGAGACGGATTTTACTTTTTGCTACGGTGGTAGCCCTGGCGTTCGCGATGGGCATGGGCGTTGGGCTGACCGGAGCACAGGAAAACGCGACCGAGAACGCGACGGACGCGCTCGAGGACGACGGCGAACCGTCGGTACAATCGAGCGACGACTACTCTCGAGAGATCGACTCGGAGACGCGAATCGTCGATTGGTCGTACAACCCCGGTATGTTCGAAATCACGATAGAAGCCGACGACTCAACGACGGTTTCGATCACCGAGGGTGGCGACTACGACGAGGGAACTGGTTCGTTCAACTACCGAGAGTTCGACNCAGGGCGCGGGCGTCGCGATCGCGACCCGGCGCTCGTTGGCACAGGGTGGCGGCGCGACCGTTTCGACCGGCCAAGTCGAGCAGAACCCGTTCCGTCACTTCGGCGGGGAAAGCGGGCTGTTCTCCGGGATCATCATGACCGTCTCGTTGGCCGGGATCGGTG
>NZ_BAAALT010000158.1:0-4219 GCF_039528515.1 Luedemannella flava | reverse complement strand
AGGTCGTCATCCTGGCGACGGTGCCGGGCTTCACGGCCCGTGTCCGCCAGCAGGCGCAGGGTCTGCTCGGCACGCCGGTGCCCCAGCGTGCGGCACAGGTCGGCGGTGACCGGCCCGATCGCGGCCGCGTCGCGCAGCAGGCCCAGCGCCGGGCCGGGCAGGCCCGCGAACACCTCGGCCGTGAGGAACTCCGCGACGGCGGCGCCGGGTTCGGCCAGCTGGTCGACGACATCGTCGCGGTCGGTCAGATCCTCCGCGCCGAGGCGCACCAGCGCGGGCCAGCCGTCCGTGGCCGCGTGCAGGCGTTCGGCGAGCGTGGCGTCCCACACGTCGTGCTCGTCGCGCAGCAGGGCGGCGACGTCGTCGGTGCTCATCGCGAGCCGGTCGGGGCCGATCTGGCCGAGCAGCCCGCGACCGCGCAGGCGCGTCACCGCCGGGCCCAGCGGCCACCGCGTCGCGATCGCCAGGCCGGCCGCGTCCGGCCGTTCGCAGGCCCACGTCAGCAGGCCCGCCGCCTGGTCCCCGGACAGCGCGGGCACGTCGTCGAGGACGAGCCAGCGAGGTCCGTCGTGGTCGTCGTCGCGGGGCGCCGCCGGCATCCCGTCGGTCAGGCTCCACCCCGTCATCCAGTACGCCGTACCGGCCGGCCACCAGGTGCGCAGGGCCGTCGTCTTGCCGTACCCGGGCGCGGCGACGAGCAGCAGGCACCGCCAGCGGTGCAGCGCGTCGGATGGCATACGCACCGGTCTCCTCCCGAGGTAAGGGCTCACTGTCCACGATGGGCAGTGCCGGAAGCGGTCGGCAACGCGATTACGGAAAGCGGATAGCACCGCGTCCATGAGCCGACCATGACGCGCCCGTGAGGCCCGTGCCGAGACTGGCCGTGTCCTGGCGGCAGTCGCCGGGTGAGGATGAGGGGATGGGTCAGATCGCGGCGGTTGGCCGCCGTGGTCGTGGTCGTGAGTATCGGGGTGGTCCTGGGGGTGGCCACGCCCGCGCGGGCGGGCATCTCCGGCCGGGTGTTCGTGAGCGAGGTGAGCGGGGAGGATTCGGCGGCGGTCAAGTGGGCGATCGTGTCCTGCCCGGCGGCAAGAAGGTGATCGGCGGCGGCGCGGAGGTCAGCGGCGGCGGCGGCGAGGTGCTGCTCACCGGCATGTATCCCCTGAATACCGCTGTGTACGCGGACGCCCACGAGGACCAGTGGAGCAGCACGACGATGTGGAGTCTCAAGGTCCACGCGATCTGCGCGGATCCGCTGCCCGGCCGCGAGTACGTGTCGGAGCGGAGCATCACCGCACGCTTCGACAAGGGGACGACCGTCGTCTGTCCGGCGGGTAAGAGCGTGGTGGGCAGCGGCGTACTGGTCTATCCGAACGGCGGCCTGGTGTCGATCCAGACGCTCAATCCCGGTTCCTACAACGGTAGCGAGTTCGTCGCGGTGCGCGGCGCGGTGGACGACCCGGCATACATCGACAGTTGGCGCATCGATGGCGTTCGCCATCTGCGTCAGGATGTTGGGCGCCGTGTCGCTGCCATGAGCCGGCCGTGACGCGCCCGTGAGGCCCGTTCCGAGACTGGCCCTGTCCCGGCGGCAGGCGCCGGGCGTCGGGAGTGAGGAAGCCAGCATGAGGAGATGGGTCGGGCGGCGCCGGGCGATCGGCGCCGCCGCGGTCGTGGTGCTCGGGGCGACCGGGGTGGTGCTGGGCGTGGCGGCGCCGGCGCACGCGGCCATCCCGGGCCACGAGTTCGTCAGCAACGGCAGCGGGTGGAGCAGCTCGTCGGTCAAGTCGGCGGTGGTGACCTGCCCCGCCGGCAAGAACGTCATCGGTACGGGCTGGTCGATCGGCACCACGTCCAACGACATTCACGTGGCCGAGGTGCGACCGACCGCCACGACCGTGACGGTCGTCGCCTACGAGGATCAGGACGGGTACACCGGCGACTGGTCCGTCACGGCCGAGGCGGTCTGCGCCGACCCGTTGTCGGGCTGGGAGATCGTCAGCGCCACGACGGTCGCGACGACCACCGCCGCCGACCGGGTGATGCTCGCCGTGTGTTCGGCGGGCAAGCAGGTCCTCGGCGCCGCCGGCGAGGTGGTGGGCGGCGGCGGGCAGGTGCTGCTCGACGGCGTGGTCCCGTACACCAACTCGGTCGCCGTCTCCGGACACACGGACGGGTGGGGCTCCACGAACATCTGGAACCTGCGGGCCTACGCGATCTGCGCGGATCCGGTGCCCGGGCACCAGATCGTGCTCGACTACAGCGGCACCACGACGGCCGACAAGAGCAACACGGCGTCCTGCCCGGCGGGTACGAGCGCGCTGGGCGGCGGGGCGGTCGTCATCCCGAACGACGGCAAGGTGTCGATCCGCAGCATGAGTCCGGGCGCGTACGCGGGCACCCACTTCGTCTCGACCTACGGCATGGAGGACGACCTGGGCTGGAGCACGTACTGGCGTGTCGACGCGTACGCCATCTGCGCCACGACGTAGGTCTGACGGCGTGCGGGGCCGGTCACGGCGACGTGGCCGGCCCTGTCGCCGTGCCGGTCAGAGCCACGCGGGCAGGATGACGTCGGTGGGGGAGGGCGCACCCGCCCGGCCGCTGACCCAGCCGACCAGCTGGGCGGCCGTCCCGGTCACCTCGGTGGGCGCGACGCCCGGCGGCCCGAACCGGACCGTGTCGCCCCGGTCGAGCGGCACGAGCAGGACCGGCGGGCAGTCCGGGTGTTTCGACAGGCTGCCCGTGACGTCGTCGATCAGGGCGTCGACCAGCGGCGCCGGGATGTCGTCGAAGCTCACGTCGGCGGCCAGGTCCACGGCGTGCAGCCAGACCTCGCGCACCCGCAGCCACGGGATCCGGGCGGCCGGAAACTCGAGGCCGCTCGCGCCACGCACGGTCGCCCGCCGGGCTGTGTCATCCAGTGTGGACAGTGCGGCGGTCAGCCGGGACGCAGTCGTCACGAGGTCCTCCCGCAGTGCGGCGGGGCGCAGGACCGCCGAGGCCTCGATGTCGGCGTCGCGGCTCTCGCGGCTCGCGTACATGGGCGTCTCGACGCCGGTCGCGGCCCACTCGCACAGCCGCGTCAGGCCCTCGGCGTTGCGGGCGACGTGTCCGATGACATGTGCCCGGGACCAGCCGGGCAGCAGGCTGGGCGCCGCGAACGCGGCGTCGTCGAGCCGCGCGACCGCGTCGGTGAACACCGCCGTGCCCTTACGCATCCAGGGCAGCGTCGCCCCCTGATCCAGGGTGTCCAGTCTCCCCACCTCCCCGGCAGCGATCCTATGGCCTCGCGGCGGTGGCGAAGAGGGATTCGAGGCCGGCCCGGTACGTCGCCGGGTCGGGCACGCCGATGAGGATGCGCTGCAGCGCGTACCCGGGCAGGAGCGCGAACAGCACGGAGCCGACGGCTTCCGGGTCGCTGCCGGCCGGCAGGTCGCCGCGGGCGACGGCGGCGGCGGCGAGCGCCACCATGCGGGCGCGCAGCCGGGTGTAGACCCCGTGGACGAACTCGGCCAGCGCCGGGTCGCGCAGCGCCTCGGACCAGACCTGCACGGCGATCCGCAGGGCGCCGTCGGGGCCGGTGTGCGGGGCGGCCAGTTCCACGGCCCGCCCGACGGCGTCCTGAAGGGGCAGCGGCGGCTCGGTCGCGACGATCTCGTCGAAGCCGGCCATGATCTGGCCGATGACCTGCTCCGCGAGCGCCATGATCAGGTCGTTCTTGCTGGGGAAGTAGCGGTACACCGCGCCGATGGACAGGCCCGCCTCGCGCACCACGTCGTTCATCGACGTGGCGTGGAAGCCGTTGTGCAGGAAGCAGGCCCGGGCCGCGTCGAGGATCTGCTGGCGGCGGGCGGCGAGGTGGGCGTCGGAGACCTTGGGCACACCGCCATTGTAAAACGAATGCTCGCTCTTGACGGAGAACGGCACGGGGTTCAGGATGATTTAAAAGAACGATCGCTCGTTTTATGCTCCGGAAGGGAGCCGACATGTCCCATCCGACGCCTCCGCCGCTGGCCCGCGCGGGGCTCATCGCCGCCGCCGTCGTGGTCCTGCAGGCCCTGCTCGTCACCTGGTTCGTCTGGCCCGCCGCCAACCTCGAACCCCGCGACCTGCCGGTCGTCGTCGCCGGCCCCGCGCCCGCCGCCGCAGCCGTCGCCGACCAGCTCGACCGCGCCAGGCCGGGCGCCTTCGAGGTCACCACCGTCGCCGACGCGGC
>NZ_BAAALT010000157.1:0-36656 GCF_039528515.1 Luedemannella flava | reverse complement strand
GCCGGCCCGCAGGCCGAGCCGCCGGCCCCGTCCGGCGCCGTGGGCGTGCGGGTCACCGGCTTCGGCCCGTGGAAGACCGTCCTGGTGCCGCCCAACGCCTTCGTCGTGCACACCCGCCGCGGCCGCGCCGAGCCGCTGCACATCGGCCTGGGGGTGTCCTTCCGCTACCGCAGCGCCACCGACTCGTTCATGGTGGTGCCCGGCGCCATGCAGACCATCGTGATCAGCGCCCAGTGCATCTGCGAGGAGCTGCAGGGCGTCCTCGTCCAGGCGTACGTTCAGTGGATCATCGAGGACATCGCCACGGCCTACCGCAAGCTCGACTTCAGCGACGCCGACGACCCGATGCGCCTGGTGAACCTCCAGCTCCGCGAGCAGGCCGAGGCCGCGATCAAGGACAAGGTCGCGACCATGGGCGTACGGGAGGTGCTCAGCGACAAGCAGCCGATCATCGAGGAGCTGACCACCCGCCTGCGTGACGTCGCCGAGGGCTCGGGCGGTCTGGGGCTGCGCATCGTCACCGTGCAGATCAAGGAGGCGGTCGTCTCCTCGGCGCGGCTCTGGGAGAACCTGCAGGGTCCCTACCGCGCCGACCAGGGACGGGTGGCGCGCCTCGCCGAGCTGGCCGCCAACGCCGCGGTCACCGAGCGGGAGCTGGCCGCCGACCGCACCCGCACCACGCAGCGGCTGGAGAACGAGCGTCAGGTCGCCGACCTGACCGCCCAGCACGAGGCGGCCCGCTTCGACCGGGAGGCCGAGGAGAAGGTGCGCCGTGCCGAGCGCGCCCGCGTCGACGAGCAGCTCCTCGCCGACCTCGCGTACGAGGCCGCGCAGCACACCCTGCGGCTGGACCGGGAGCGCCACGACGCCGAGCAGGAGTTCGCCCGGGTCCGGGCCGGGTCCGCCGCCGCGCTGGCCGCCCAGGAGCTCGACGCCGAGCTGGCCCGCGTCACCGCCCGGGTGGAGGCCGGACACGCTGGCGAGCTGCTGGTCCTGGAGCGGGCGCGCCTGCGCGCGGAGATCGACAACGGGCAGTCGCCGGCGAGCGTGCAGAGCAAGCTCATCGACCGCCTGCCGGAGATCGTGGCGCGGCTGCCCAAGCCCGACGAGCTGCGCGCCGTCACCATCGGCGGGGCCGACCGGACCACGGTCGCCGGGCTCGTCACCGAGCTGGCGGCGGTGGTCGGCGCGCTGCGGTCGGTCGCTTCGCCGTCAGGCGATTGATCGGCTCAGTCTCAGACTTCCGATGTGTACTCCGCGACCGGTAGGCGCACGACGAAGTGGGTGTCCCCGGGGCGCGACGTCACCGCGATGTCGCCCCCGTGGCGGTTGACCACGATCCGGTAGGAGATGTCGAGCCCGAGCCCCGTGCCCTGACCCACGGGCTTGGTGGTGAAGAACGGCTCGAAGATGCGCCGGCGCACCTCGTCCGTCATGCCGGGCCCGGTGTCGCCGATGTCGACCAGGACGGCGGTGTCGGTGTGCGAGGTGCGCACGGTCAGCGTGCCCCGGCCGTCCATGGCCTGCGCCGCGTTGTCGATGATGTTGGTCCACACCTGGTTGAGCTCGGCCGGGTACGCCGGGATGCGCGGCAGGCCCGCGTCGAGCTCCTTGACGACGGTGATGCCGTCGCCCAGCTTGTGCCGCATCACGGCCAGCGTGCTCTTCAGGCCCTCGTGCACGTCGATCCACTGGTGCGCGGCGCGGTCCATCTGCGAGTACTGCTTGGCGGCGCCGACGAGCGAGGAGATGCGCGCGCTCGCGTCCTCGATCTCGCCCATCAGCATCTCGGTCTCCAGCGTGTAGCCGAGCCACCGGATCGACTGCTCCAGCAGCGACCGGTCCACCTTGCCGTCGATCTCGTCGAGGCAGGCGAGGTCCATGCCGGCGGCCGTCAGCACGGGGGCGAGGTCCCACCCGTCGCGTACGCCGTGGTCGGCGAGCCAGTCGGCCAGCTCGTCCTCCCGGTCGGCGGCCTGCATCGGGGTCAGCTCGGCGGCGTTCTTGAGCCGCGCGATCACCGTCTCCTGCAGTTCGACGAGCGACCGCAGCTGGGTGCGGTCGATGCTGCCGTCGGCGAGCATGGCGAGCTTGTGGCGCATGTGCGTCATCCGCTCGCGCAGCGCCGACGTGGCCCGGGCCGTCGCCGCCGCCGGGTTGTTCAGCTCGTGCATCAGCCCCGCCGACAGCGAGCCCAGCGCCACCAGGCGCTCCCGCTGCGAGATGAGCGCGTCGGTGGTGCGCATCCCGTGGTAGAGGCCCTCCAGCAGGTGCACGGCCATCGGGAACCACCCACGCAGGGCCAGCCCGAACTCCGCCGCCGGCAGCACGAGGAACCGGCAGTCGGTCACCGCCCGGATCGAGGACGGGTAGACCGACACGGCCTGCGCGTCGTGGAGCCAGGCCTGCGTCGCGCCCGCGTACACGCCGCGCTGGCCGGTGCGGCTGATCTCGACCTCGTCGCCGCGCACCTGCCGCGACATGGCCAGCTCGCCGTCCAGGAGCACGAGGAACGACGTCGCGGGCTGGCCCTCCGCGATCGCGTGTGAGCCCGCCGGGAACTCCGCCACCCGCCCGTGCTCGGCCAGCCAGGCCAGCTGGTCGTCGTCGAGGGACTCGAAGAGGAACAACCCGCGCAACTCCGCCACCGAGATCCCGGTCATGTCGTCTCCAGGTAGCGGTGGACCAGGTTGACCGCCATGGCGCCCTCGCCGACGGCGGACGCCACGCGCTTGACCGAGCCGGCCCGCACGTCACCCGCGGCGAACACGCCGGGCACGCTGGTCTCCAGGTGGTACGGGTCGCGGGGGAGCTGCCAGCCGGGCGGGCGGCGGCCCTCCACCAACAGGTCGGCGCCCGTGCACACGAAGCCCTGCTCGTCGCGGCGCACCTGCGCGCACAGCCAGTCGGTGGGCGGCTGGGCGCCGATGAACACGAACAGGTGCCCGGCCTTGAGCGTCTCGCAGGCGCCGTCGGCGTCGCGGACCGAGATGGCCTCCAGGCGGGCGTCGCCATGCGCCTCCGTGACCACCGTGCCCGTCCGCGTCTGCACGTTCGGCAGGGCGGCGAGCTGCTCGATCAGGTAGTGCGACATGGAGCGGGCCAGCGAGTCGCCGCGCACCAGCAGCGTGACCCGGGCCGCGTGCCGGGCGAAGAAGACGGCCGCCTGGCCGGCCGAGTTGGCCCCGCCGACGATGTAGACGTCCTCGCCGGCGCACTCGGGCGCCTCGGTGGCAGCCGAGCCGTAGTAGACGCCCCGGCCGGTCAGCTCGGCCACGCCGGGCGCCGTCAACGGCCGGTACGCCACGCCGGTCGCGAGCAGCACCGTGTGCGCGGCCACCTCGCTGCCGTCGGCGAACCGCACCACCCGGGCCGAGCCGCGCACCTCCAGGCCCGTCACCTCGCGGGCGGCGAGAACCTCGGCACCGAACTTGGCCGCCTGCCGGCGGGCCCGGTCGGTGAGCTGGTCGCCGGACACGCCGTCGGGGAAGCCCAGGTAGTTCTCGATCCGCGAGCTCTGCCCGGCCTGCCCGCCGACGGCCATGCGCTCGACGAGCACCGTGCGCAGGCCCTCCGACGCGCCGTAGACGGCGGCGCCGAGCCCGGCCGGGCCACCGCCGATGATGGCCAGGTCGTAGAAGTCGGCCGCGGGGGCGGTGGCCAGGCCCACCGCGGCGGCCACTGCGGCCGTGCCGGGGGCGGCCAGCGGCGTGCCGTCCGGCGTGACGACCAGCGGCACGGCGCCCTCGTCCAGGCCGGCCGCGTCGAGCAGCCGCCGGCCCTCGGGCTCGTCCGCCCCGTACCAACGGTAGGGGACGTGGTTGCGGGCCAGGAAGTCACGCATCGCGAACGACGGGGCGCTCCACCGGTGCCCGACGACCTTGACCTCGGTGACCTCCGGCTCGCCGGTGGCCTGCCACGCCTCGATGAGCGCGTCGACGACCGGGTAGAGCTTCTCCTCCGGCGGCTCCCACGGCTTGAGCAGGTAGTAGTCGACGTCCACCACGTTGATCGCCGCGATCGCGGCGTCCGTGTCCGAGTACGCGGTGAGCAGCGCCCGCCGCGCGGCCGGGAACAGGTCCATGGCCTGCTCCAGGAAGTCGACGCCGCTCATGTGCGGCATCCGGTAGTCGGCCAGGATCGCCGCGACCCGACCGCCGCGCAGCTTCAGCTCGCGCAGCGCGTCGAGCGCCTCCGGCCCGGACGCCGCCCGGACCACCTGGTACTGCTCGCCGTAGCGGCGGCGCAGGTCGCGCGCGATCGCCCGGGACACCGCCGGGTCGTCGTCCACCGTCAACAGGACCGGCCTACTCACGCCGTCACCTCCGCTGCGCTCCGGCGCCGACGTGTTTCACCGGGCTGATGGTTCGCTCGCCGAGGCTCGCTCACGCGTCCCCCTCCTGCCGATGTTGCCCCGCCCAGTCTCCTCCGGGGTTGGCCCGGGGACCACCGTGGGCCCGGCACACGCGGCGAACGCGCCGGTGAGCGGGCATGTGTCCGAGTTTTCTGGACTATCGTGTCGCCTGCGTATCCAGCGCGTGGAGAGGCGGACGGCGACAGTGAGAGTGGCGCGACTGCACGGCCCGGGCGACATCCGGGTCGGCGACGAGGCGGTGCCGTCGGCCGGCGCGGGGGAGAGCCTCGTGCGGGTCGCGGCCGTCGGGCTCTGCGGCTCCGACCTGCACTGGTACGACGAGGGCGGGATCGGCGACGCGCAGCTGACCCGCCCATTGGTGATCGGTCACGAGTTCGCCGGCGTGGTCGTCGGGGGGCCGTTCGACGGGCAGCTCGTCGCCGTCGACCCGGCGGTGCCGTGCGGCGGGTGCGCGAGCTGCCGGCGCGGCTACTACAACCTGTGCCCGGCGGTGGACTTCGCCGGCCACGGCACCAGCGACGGCGCCCTTCGCGAGTACCTGGCGTGGCCGACCGCGCACCTGCACCCGCTGCCCCCGGGCCTGTCCGCCGCCGACGGGGCCATGCTGGAGCCGCTCGGCGTCGCCGTGCACGCCGTCGACCTGGGCCATGTGCACCTCGGCGCGACCGTCGCCGTGGTGGGCTGCGGCCCGATCGGCCTGATGCTGGTCCAGCTCGCCCGCCGGGCCGGCGCCACCCGCGTGTACGCCGTCGACCCGCTGCCGCACCGGCAGGCCGCCGCCGAGGCGTTCGGCGCCCGGCCGCTGCCGTCCGACGCCGAGCTGGGCCCGATCGGCCTGGCCGACGTGGTGTTCGAGGTGGGCGGCACCGACGACGCGCTGCACACCTGCCTGCTGGCCGCGCGGCCGGGCGCGCGGGTCGTGCTCGTCGGCATCCCAAGCACGGACCGGACGAGCTTCACCGCCGCGATGGCCCGTCGCAAGGGCCTGTCGCTGGTGCTGGTGCGCCGCATGAACGAGGTGTACCCGCGGGCGATCGCGCTGGTCGCGGCCGGCGACGTGGACGTGCGGTCGGTCGTCACGGACCGGTTCCCGCTCAGCCGCGCCTCCGAGGCGCTCGCGGCGGCCGCGCGCCGGGGCGGCCTCAAGGTGATCGTGGAGCCGGACGCGACCTGACCGCGTCACCCTGCCGTGCGACCGTCGGCCGACCGGTGGAGTGGCACGCGCCGCCTACCATGTCCACCGATCGCGCACGACGACGGACGGGGGAGCGGATGTCGGAGAACGTGGTGATGAGTGGCGTGCCGTTAACGGCACCGCCACGCTGGCGGCCGGGCCGGGCGGTGCTCGGCGCCGCGCTGGGCCTGGGGGGTCACGTCGTCGCGCTGGTGGGCGCGTTCATCGCCGGGCGCACGGCCGACCGGGGACAGGACTTCGACGATCTCGCGGCCGTGGCCGTGACGTTCCTCGGCACGGAAGGGCTGGTCCTGCTCATCGCTGTCGGCCTGGGCGGCCTGCTGCTGGCGCGCGGCCGCCGTGACCTCGGCGCCGGCCTGCTGGGCGGTTGGCTGGTAGGGGCGATCTTCTGCACGCTGGTGCTCCTGGGCGTGGTGCCCGTCAGCTGAGCGCGGCCGCGCCCGTCAGCTGAGCGCGGCCGTGAGGCCGCGCCCGTCAGCTGAGCGCCGCCGCGATGGCGCGCAGGTGCTCGGCGGTGACCCGGCAGCACCCGCCGACGAGCCGCGCACCCGCGTCCACCCACGCACGGACCTGGGTGGGGTCGAGCGACGCCTCGCCGGTCCAGTCGCGCCGCGTCGCGTCCCAGCGCTCGCCGCTGTTCGGGTAGGCCACGCCGGGGCGGCCCGTCACGGCGGTGGCCACCGCGACGGCGGTGGCCACATCGGCGGGGGCGCAGCAGTTCACGCCGACGGCCACGATCTCCTTCACCCCGACGGCCACGCCGAACGCCTCGTCGAGCGGTTGACCCGCCCGGGTGCGCATGCCGTCGACCGTGTACGACAGCCAGGCGGGCACGCCGAGCCCGTCGATCGCGCGCATGAGCGCCTCGCCCTCGACCGCGTCCGGCACCGTCTCGCAGGCGAGCACGTCCGCGCCGGCGGCCGCGAGCACCTCCAGCCGCGGCCGGTGGAAGTCGACCAGCTCGTCGACGCTGAGCCCGTAGGCGCCCCGGTACTCCGAGCCGTCGGCGAGCATCGCCCCGTACGGCCCGAC
The DNA here is from genome assembly GCF_039528515.1 of Luedemannella flava. NCBI lineage: Bacteria > Bacillati > Actinomycetota > Actinomycetes > Micromonosporales > Micromonosporaceae > Luedemannella > Luedemannella flava. The sequence goes on along the minus strand of NZ_BAAALT010000157.1, from coordinate 30,054 downwards.
GGACGCCGCGATCCACACTGGACCGGGGATGCCCTCGTCGTAGGCGCGCTCGCGGGCCTCGTCGGCCAGCGCGACGCTGCGCCGCAGCAGCGCGTCGGTGCCGTCGGCGTCGATGCCGCGCCGCGCGAACCCGGCGGCGGTCGCCTGGTAGCTCGCGGTGGTGATGACGCGCGCCCCGGCGTGCAGGAACTCCAGGTGGGCGTCGACCACGGCGCCCGGGTCGTCGACGAGCAGCCGCGCGGACCACAGGTAGTCGGTCAGGTCGCTGCCGGTGGCGGTCAACTGGGACGCCAGGCCCCCGTCGAGGAGCACCACGCCGTGCTGCAAGGTGCGGGCCAGGTCGCCACCGGCCGCGGCCCACGGCCCGCCCGCGGCCACCAACCCCACGGTCGTCGCGGTCTCCATCACGTATCGACCATATCGTCCCGAAGGCTCGCGTGAACAGGTCTCACGCGGGCTCGGGGGGCGCGACAGCGCGTCGCCCGGCGTGTTCTCCTTAGCGTGACAGCGTCGAAACGGAGTCGGAACATGGTGAGCAGGGCGCCGCGCGAGGACAGCGGCGGGCGCGACCACGAGACGCGGTCACCGAAGGTGGGTGCTCCCAAGGCCGTCTCGGCCGGCGTGGCCGGGGTGGCCGCGGGTCTGTCGGCCGGCCTGTCCCAGATGGGGGTACGCCGCGGCGCGCGAGCGCTGCTGAAGGTCAACCAGGTCGGCGGGTTCGACTGCCCGGGGTGCGCATGGCCCGAGCCGGCCGGCGCCGAGCGCTCGCACGCCGAGTTCTGCGAGAACGGCGCGAAGGCGGTGGCCGAGGAGGCCACGCTGCGGCGCGTGACGCGCGGGTTCTTCGCCGCGCATCCCATCAGCGCGCTGGCGGAGCGCACGGACCACTGGCTGGGCCAGCAGGGCCGGCTGACCGAGCCGATGATCCGTCGCGCCGGGTCCGACCACTACGAGCCGATCGCCTGGGACGACGCGTTCGAGCTGGTCGCGGACGCGCTGCGGGACCTGTCCACGCCCGATGAGGCCATTTTCTACACGTCCGGCCGCACGTCGAACGAGGCGGCGTTCTGCTGGCAGCTGCTCGCCCGCGCATACGGGACGAACAACCTCCCGGACTGCAGCAACATGTGCCATGAGTCCTCCGGCGTCGCGCTGACCGAGACGATCGGCATCGGCAAGGGCAGCGTCACCCTCGACGACATCCACCTGGCCAAGCTCATCGTCGTCGTCGGCCAGAACCCGGGCACCAACCACCCGCGCATGCTGTCCGCGCTGGAGCGGGCCAAGCGCGCCGGCGCCACCATCGTCGCCGTCAACCCGTTGCCCGAGGCCGGGCTCATCCGGTTCAAGAACCCCCAGACGGCGCGTGGCCTCATCGGGTCGGGCACGCCGCTCGCCGACCACTTCCTGCAGATCAGGGTCGGCGGGGACCTCGCGCTGTTCGCCGCGATCGGCGCGCTGCTGCTCGAGTGGGACGTCGTCGACCGCGCCTTTGTCGCGGAGTACACCCAAGGGTTTGATCTTTATCGGGACGCGGCCGGGACGCCCGACTGGGCGGCGACCACCGCGGCGACCGGGCTGACCCGCGACCAGATCGAGAAGGTCGCGCGGCTGTTCGCGCGGTCCCCCTCGACGATCGTGTGCTGGGCGATGGGGCTCACCCAGCAGCGCGACGCGGTCGCCACCATCCGCGAGATCGTCAACGTGCAGCTGCTGCGCGGCATGATCGGCCGCCCCGGGGCGGGCCTGTGCCCCGTGCGCGGGCACTCCAACGTGCAGGGCGACCGGACCATGGGCATCGTCGAGCGGCCGCCGGCCTGGGCCGGCGCGCTCGGCGGGCACTTCGGGTTCGAGGTGCCGGCGGAGCACGGCTTCGACACGGTCAACGCGATCCGGGCCATGCGCGACGGGCGGGCGCGCGTGTTCCTCGCGCTCGGCGGGAACTTCGCCGCCGCGACGCCCGACACCGCCATCACCGAGGCGGCGCTGCGCTCGGTCGACCTTACCGTGCACGTGTCCACCAAGCTCAACCGCTCGCACGTCGTGCCGGGCGCGGTCTCGCTGATCCTGCCGTGCCTCGGGCGCACGGAGCGCGACGGCGACAACTTCGTCACCGTCGAGGACTCGATGTCGGCGGTGCACGCCTCGCGCGGGCGCCTCGAACCCGCGTCGCCGTCGCTGCGCTCCGAGATGGCGATCGTCACCGGACTGGCCCGCGCGCTGCTCGGTGACGCGTCCGCGCCGGTGCTGGGCTGGCCCGCGCTGCCGTGGGCCGAGTTCGCGGCCGACTACGCGGCCGTGCGGCGGGCCATCGAGGCCGTCGTGCCCGGGTTCGAGGACTTCGAGGCGCGGGTGGCCGGCGACGGGTTCACGCTGCCGCACGGGCCGCGCGACGGGCGGCGCTTCCCGACCGCGTCGGGCAAGGCGGTGTTCACCGTCAACCGGTCGACCCCGCTTGAGGTGCCGCCGGGCCGCCTGCTGCTGCAGACGGTGCGTAGCCACGACCAGTACAACACCACGATCTACGGCCTGGACGACCGCTACCGGGGGATCAAGGGTGGGCGGCGGGTGGTGTTCGTGTCGCCGGCGGACCTCTTGTCGTTGGGAATCGCTGATGGCGCGGTGGTCGACATCGTGTCGGAGTGGGCCGACGGGGTGCAGCGGCGGGCGAGCGCGTTCCGGGTCGTGTCCTACCCGACGGCGGCGGGCTGCGCCGCGGCGTACTTCCCTGAGGCCAACGTCCTCGTGCCGCTCGACTCCACCGCCGACGGGTCGAACACCCCGACGTCCAAGCAGATCGTCGTGCGCCTGGAGCCGGTGGGTGGGTAGGGCGTCCGCGCGCCGGCCGATCGTCCGCTTCGACCTCGGCGACGGCGCGGTGTCCCGGCGGCCCGACACCCTCGCCGCCGAGGAGCCGCTGGAGATCCGGGTCGGGCGCGCGCCGCTCGCGGTGACCATGCGCACCCCCGGCGACGACCTGGACCTGGCCGTCGGCTTCCTGCTCACGGAGGGCATCATCGGCGCGGCTGGTGACGTGCGCACGGCGCAGCTGTGCGCGGGCGACGCCTCGCCGAACACGTACAACGTCGTGGACGTGACGCTGGCCGACGGGGTCGCGCCGCCGGTGACCGACCCGACCCGCAACTTCTACACCACCAGCTCGTGCGGCGTGTGCGGCAAGGCCAGCATCGACGCGGTGCGGACCCGGTCGCGACACGCCGTCGCCGACGACCCGGTGCGGTTCGCGGCCCCGCTGCTGGCGTCGCTGCCCGCGCGCCTGCGCGCCGCGCAGCCCGGCTTCGACCGCACCGGCGGGCTGCACGCGGCCGGCCTGTTCACCGCCTCCGGCGAGCTGCTCTGCGTCCGCGAGGACGTCGGCCGGCACAACGCCGTCGACAAGGTGATCGGCTGGGCGGTGCGCGGCGGCCGGCTCCCGCTGACCGGGCACGTCCTCGTGGTCAGCGGCCGGGCCAGCTTCGAACTGACCCAGAAGGCGTCCATGGCCGGCATCCCGGCGCTCGTCGCGGTCTCCGCGCCCAGCACGCTCGCCGTCGACCTGGCCGCCGAACTCGGGCTCACGCTGGTCGCCTTCGCCCGCGGCACCACCATGAACGTGTACGCGGGCGTGGAGCGCGTCGCTCAGACGTAGTCGGGATCACACCCCGGACCGGCGGTGGGTGAGCCAGACGCGGCGATCTTTGCGGTGTGGAGGGTGGTTGTCGCTATGGGGCGCTGAGGGGCGTTTGTGCCGAATTTGGCGATTATGGGACGGTGTGCGCCGATAGGCGGCGATCGGACTGCGCGTCTGCGCGGAGATGGTGATCTCCGCTCCGGCGCGGGACCACCCGGACGGATGCGGATGCGTATCCTGTGATCATGACGATGGTCGTCGATCTGGATGGAGGGCCCGACCGCGGCGTCGATCTCATGGCGATGGTCGGTGGACCCCGGTCGCAGTGGGTGGCCCGACCCGGGTCACCGTCGTGAGCCGGCCGGCCCGTGGCGTGGCGGTCGTTGTTGCCGTCATGGTGACCGCTGTTGTAACGGGGTGCTCGGCGCGGCCGCCGGTCAGCCCGGACCTGGTGCGGGCGGCCGGGGAGCGGGCGTTGCCGCTGGTGGAGAAGGGGCCCGGGGCGCGGTTCCTGGAGCCCGGGCAGCAGTTGCGGTGCGTGGTGCGGGCCTTCGGCGTCGAGCCGGCCGACGCGACCGCGATCGACCAGGTCACCGTCGTGTACGCGGGCGCGACGTGTGTCGTCGTGGCGCCGGGTGTGCCGTATGACAGGTCGACCGGGAGTCAGGCACCCGTGGTGGTCCACCTCGACACCGGCGTCGTGGAACAGCCGGGCGACGGCGCCCAGTTCTCCGCCGATATAGACCGGATGTTCCCGGAGGAGCTGCGGGACCGCGCGGCCGATCCGGTGCCGAACTCCGACGATGCGGCCGTGGACGCCGAGCTGCGGTCACGCTTCGCGCAGGCCCAGGCCACGCCGCACTGACCCGGTGTCGGGTATCCGCGTGGCGCCGCCACGCGGATACCCGACCGAACGGCTACTTGGCGCCGAGGCAGAGCAGCTTGGTGTCGCCGCCCTTGATGAGCAGCACCGTGAAGCTGCTGACGCCCGGGACGTTGCCGCAGACGGCCTCGGCGTCCGCCGCGCCCTTGCCGTCGGCCACCTTGAGGATCTTGCCGACCGCCTTCGGGTCGGAGCACTCGACGGCGTTCGGGACGACCGTGGTCGTGGCGGTCGCCGAGGTCGACATCGAGTCGACGCACTTGCCCTCGGCGTACGCCACGTCGACGGCCTTGTTCAGCAGCAGCCAGCCGACGCCGAGGCCGCCGAGGCAGAGGACGACGACGATGATGCCGACGATCAGGAGGACCTTGCCGGTCTTCTTCTTCGGCGGCGTAGCGGGGACGGAGGGGTCCGGGAAAGTAGGTTCTGACATGGGAGTCCTTGTCATCGCGCGCGATAGAACGCCGACACGCTACTGGTTCGGTCGCCGGCCCGCGACCCCGTAACCGACAGCCGCGGTGCGCAGTGATCAGGGTGGATCAGGCATGATGCCGCGCGTGGCGCGCGATGTTGTGGTAATCGGGGGGACCGGCGTCGACACGATCGTCCGGGTGCCCGAATTGCCCGTACCGGTCGCGGATTCGGTGATGGCGCCCGGCATCCGCGACTGGGCCGGACATACCGGATACGGGGTGGCCATGGGCTGCCACAGCCTGGGCCTGTCCACCGCGCTGCTGGACCTGGTCGGCGACGACCCGCAGGGCGAGCTGGTGCGCGCCGAGTGCGCCCGCCGGGGCGTCGAGCTGCACCACCAGGTGAACCCGGCCGGCACGTCGCGGTCGGTGAACCTCGTCGACGCGACCGGGCGCCGGATGTCGTTCTACGACGGCCGCTCCGGACCGGACCTGCGCCTGCCCCGTGAGTTCTACCTGCCGCACGTCGCCGGCGCCCGGCACGTGCACGTGTCCATCATGGACTTCGCCCGGCACCTCTTCGACGACCTGATCGACCTGGGCGTCCCGACGTCGACGGACCTGCACGACTGGGACGGGGACAATCCGTACCACTGGGAGTTCGCCCGTCGGGCCGACGTGGTGACGCTGAGCATTGTGAAGATCACCGACCGGTACCGCGAGGTGATGGGGCGCATCCTGGCCGAGGGCCGCGCGCAGGTGGTCATCGGGACCGCCGGGGCGGACGGCTGCCACGTGCTGGCGCGCGGGCAGGACGTCGTGCGGCACGTGCCGGCCGCGACGCCGGCACGGCCGGTGGTGGACAGCAACGGCGCCGGCGACGCGTTCGTGGCCGGGTTCCTCTACGGCCGGCTGGCCGGGTGGCCGCTGGAGCGCTGTGTGCGGGCCGGAACCGTGGCGGGCGCCCATGCCTGCGGCGCCGAGGGCACGCACGCCGACGTCATCGACGGGCCGACGCTGCTCGGGGCGCTCGACAACTAGCGGTCCCGGAACGCCCTTCGGTAGGCCGACGGGGAGGTGCGCATCGCGCGGGCGAAGTGGTGGCGGAACGTCACGGCCGTCTCGAAGCCGACCGCCGACGCGACCTCCTCGACCGGGGTGGCCGTCGACTCCAGCAGCGGCAGGCTGGCCTGCACCCGCTGCGCGATGAGCCACCGGACCGGGCTGGTGCCGGTGCGCCGGGCGAAGTGGCGCAGGTAGGACCGGGTGGACATGTGCGCCCGGGCGGCCAGCGCGGCGACGGTGAGCGGCTCGGCCAGCCGCGCCATCGCCCAGGTCATGCTCTCGGCCACCGGGTCGGCGTCGCCGTCGGGCGGCACCGGCGCCTCGATGAACTGGGCCTGCCCGCCGTCGCGGTGCGGCGGGATGACCAGCCGTCGGGCGACCGCGTTGGCCACGGTCGGGCCGAAGTCGCGGCGCACCAGGTGCAGGCAGAGGTCCAGCCCGGCCGCGCTGCCGGCGCTGGTGAGCACGTCGCCCCCGTCGAGGTAGAGCACGTCGGGTCGCACGTCGACGGCCGGGAACCGCTCGCGTAGCAGGTCCGCGTACCGCCAGTGGGTGGCTGCGCCGCGCCCGTCGAGCAGGCCGGCCGCCGCCAGCGCGAACGCCCCCGAGCAGATGGACACGATCCGCGCCCCGCGCGCGTGGGCCGCCCGCAGCACGTTCACAAGATCAAAATCAACCTCCCCGCGTACGTCGGGGACGCCCGGCACGATGAGCGTCTCCGCCGCGGCGAAGGTCGCCAGGCCGTGGGCGGTGTCCATCGTCGCCCCGCCGACCATGCGCACCGGCCCGGGCCGCGCCGCGCAGATGGCGAACTCGTACCAGGCCACGTCGAGCTCCGGCCGGGCCAGCCCGAACACCTCGGTCACGATGCCGACCTCGAACCCGGTCATGCCCTCGTAGGCGAGCACGGCCACGGTCGGGCCGCGTCGTCGGGGCGCCGCCACGATCGTCATGGCGAGATATTAGCGGACGGCGTCATGAGCGCCACTGTCGTGCGGGTGAGGGCTCGACGAGGCTTGACGCATGACAACAACGAACGTCGCGTCACGCGTACTCGCCACCGGCTTTGCTTCCCCCGAGGAAGCGGCCACCTATTTCGCCCGGCGGCTCACCGTCGAGGCGGACGTCAGCGACGTGCGCGCCGACCTGGCCGCCGGCGTCGGGAACCTCGTCGTGGTCGACAGCCGGGCCCTGGTCGCCTGGGAGCAGGGCCACCTGCCCGGGGCGCTGCACCTGCCGACCGCCGAGATCGCGGCCCGGGCGGGGGAGCTGATCCCGCGCGCGTCTGCCGTGGTGACCTACTGCTGGGGGCCGGGCTGCAACGGCGCCACCCGGGCGGCGCTGGCCTTCGCCACCCTCGGCTACCGGGTGAAGGAGATGATCGGCGGCTACGAGTACTGGGTCCGCGAGGGCTTCCCGGTCGTCACCCCCCTCGGCGAGCTCACCACCCCCGTAGACCCCCTGACCGCCCCCCTCAACGCCCCCCTCAACGCCCCCACCTGCGCCTGCTGACCCCATCTTCCTAGGACGCTGTAGGGGTAGTGGCGCGGTAGCGTGCGATCTGTGCGGGTGGGTGTCGTGGTGCCGATGTCGGACGGGGAGTCGCCAGGGACGTTGCCGGTGTGGGCGGAGATCAGTGGGCTGGCGCTGCACGCCGAGGAGCTCGGGCTGGACTCCGTGTGGCTGTGTGACCACATGCTCTACGCCGCGCCCGACGGGTCGCGGGTGGACGGGATGCACGAGGCGTGGACGATCCTGTCCGCCCTCGCGGCCGTGACCAGCCGGATCGAGCTGGGACAGCTGGTTATGTGCGCCTCGTTCCGCAATCCGGCGCTGCTGGCGAAGATGGCCGTCACCGCCGATCACGTGAGCGGCGGGCGGGTCACGCTCGGCGTCGGGGCGGGCTGGCACGACCCGGAGTACGACGCGTACGGGTGGCCCACCGACCACAAGGGAGGGCGGTTCGACGAGGCCCTGCGGATCATCGTCCCGCTGCTGCGCGGCGAGCGGGTCAGCCTCGACGGGCGGTTCCACGTCGCGCGGGACGCGGCGCTGGTGCCGGCGCCGCAGCGGCGGGTGCCGGTGCTGGTCGCGGGGGAGCGGCCGCGCATGCTGCGCCTGGTCGCCGAGCACGCCGACGCGTGGAACGCCGCCTGGTACGGCAGGCCGGACGACACCCTGCGCCGCCGGGTCGGGACGCTCGACGCCGCCCTCGACAAAGCTGGCCGCGATCCGGTCACGCTGCGCCGCACGGTCGGCGTCTGGGTGACCGACCCGTGGTCCGCCGCCGAGGGTGCGGAGCCGGGGAAGTTCACCGGGTCGGCGTCGGAACTTGCGGCGCTCATCGACGAGTACGCAATGATGGGTTTCGATGATCTGATCTTCAATACCTCGCCGTACTCGCGGCGGGCCCTCGACTGGATCGCGGAGGCGGTCGCGGTCCGTCGCGTGTAAGACGCAGTCGATTGACAGGTGGCGATCCGCGGTCAAGCATGAGTCGACCTCAATGAAACGCCGCAGTCCAGCCACGCGCCGGACTCGCCTGGCCGCGGCGGCGTCCCAAAAGGAAACAACCATGGACATGACCCTGCGCGGACCGCGGGCGGGGCGGCGGATGACGATCATCGCGGTCGCCCTCGCCGTGACCGCGGCTGCCGTCATCGCCGCCATCGTGGTGCCGAAGATCAACGCGAGCGCCCTCACCTCGACGGAGACGCCGACGCCGGTCACCGGCAACGCCACCTACTTCGACGGGCTCGGCTCGCCCTACGGCGGCTGCGGCCTGCCCCAGGCCGAGCTGGACATCCAGGACTTCGTCGCCCTCAACGTGTTCGACACGCCCGGCGACTACGCCTTCTACCCGCGCCCGCTCACCGGCGACAACCTGAGCAAGCTCGGCATGTGGAACAACGGCCACAACTGCGGCCGGTACGTGGAGGTCACCATCGGTGACTTCTGCACCGGCGTGAACGACGGCGCGCGCGGGCAGGCGTTCTGCCGCAACGGGTCGTGGGTCGGCGACGAGTTCAACGGCGCCAAGCTGACCATGATCGTGGCGGACAGCTGCGGCGACGACAACGCGTGGTGCCGCGACGACCCGTACCACCTGGACTTCTCGAAGCCCTCGCTGAGCCGCTTCGTCAAGGACGGCGTCACCATGACCGGCCTGCCGAACAAGTTCAACAACCGGCGCATCTCCTGGCAGTTCGTGGACCCGCCGAGCTACTCCGGCGACATCAGGATCGGCTTCATGCAGGGGGCGCAGGCCTGGTGGCCGGCGATCGCCGTCGGGCACCTCGCCAACGGCATCCACGGCGTGGAGTACCTGGCGAACGGCGTGTGGCAGCCCGCGACCCAGAACGGCGACATGGGTCAGTCGTTCATCATCGGCGGCACCGCGTCGGGCGGCACCTCGTTCCAGATCCGGGTGCGTGACCGCAACGACCAGCTCATCAACGGCGGTCGGGTGTACTCGTTCGCGCTGCCGTCCTCCTGCGGCTCGCGGTGCGGCAACGCCTACACCGGCGTCACCTACACGACGTCCGGCGGCTCGACGGCCTCGGCTCCGGTCACCTCGGCGCCCGTCACCTCGCGCGCCGTCACGTCGGTCCCGGTGACCACCCGCCCCGTGACCTCCGCTCCGGTCACCTCCGCGCCCGTGACCACCCGCCCGGTGACCTCCGCGCCGGTGACCACCCGCCCGGTGACCTCGGCGCCGGTGACCACGCGGCCCGTGACGTCCGCGCCGGTGACGAGCGCCGGACCCACCGGGGCGTGCTCGGCGACCTACGCGGTCACCGGTCAGTGGACCGGCGGGTTCCAGGGCGAGGTGACCGTCAAGGCCGGCGCAGCCGCCATCAGCGGCTGGACCGTGACGTGGACGTTCGCGAACGGCCAGGCCGTCAGCCAACTGTGGAACGGCACGCTGACCACGAGCGGCTCGGCCGCGACCGTGAAGAACGTCAGCTGGAACGGCAACCTGTCGGCCGGCGGCACGGCGACGTTCGGATTCCTCGGGTCCTGGAACGGCACGAACGCGGTGCCGACGGTGNCGCGAGCCGTGCCGTTCCTTTTCATGTCCTGGATGGAGAGTTAAAGGTCTGTTTCTGAGCCGAATCAGCCGTAGATCCATTGACATGGTCTGTCGCGCGGGCGAATCATTCTCACAACGTTCGACAGCACTATCTCCCTTGTCCGGCTCAGCTTGCCTAGGAGATACCCATGAGTGCACCCGATGCCGACGCCCAACTCCTTGCCCAACTGGGCTACAAGCAGGAACTTCGCCGCAAGTTCTCCGGCTTCTCCAACTTCGCCGTCTCGTTCTCCATCATCTCCGTGCTGGCCGGCTGCCTCACGTCGTACCTCATCGCCATGGCCAACGGCGGGCCCGCCGCCATCACGCTGGGCTGGCTGCTCGTCGGCGGCTTCGTGACGCTGGTCGCGCTGTCCATGGCCGAGATCTGCTCGGTCTACCCGACGGCCGGCGGCCTGTACTGGTGGGCGTTCGCGCTCGCCAAGCGCAACAAGGCCGCGTGGGCATGGTTCGTGGGCTGGTTCAACTTCCTGGGCCAGATCGCGGTGACGGCCGCCATCGACTTCGGCGCCGCGCTCACCACGTCGGCCTTCCTCAGCCTGGTGTTCGGGCTGGAGGTCACCACGCTCAGCACGTTCATCGTGTTCCTGGTGATCATCCTGGCGCACGGGCTGCTCAACACGTTCGGCGTGAACCTCGTGAAGATCCTGTCCGACGTCAGCGCCTGGTGGCACATCGCCGGCGTCGCCGTCATCGTGGTCGTCCTGGCCGTCGTGCCGGACCAGCACTACAGCCTGCGCGACGTGTTCCTGCAGACCACGAACGCCACCGGCATCTCGGGCACCGGCGGCGCGATCTACGCCTTCCTCGTCGGCCTGCTCATGGCGCAGTACACCTTCACCGGGTACGACGCGAGCGCCCACGTGTCGGAGGAGACCCACGACGCGCAGGTCGCCGCGCCGAAGGGCATCGTCAACTCCGTCGTCGTGTCGCTGGTCGCCGGCTTCTTCCTGCTGTTCGCGGTGACCTGGGCGATCGGCGACTACGAGGGCCAGATGGCCTCGGAGACCGGCTTCCCGCCCGCGCAGATCTTCGTCGACGCGGCCGGCTCCGGGCTCGGCAAGTTCCTGCTGTTCATCTGCGTCGTGGCCCAGTTCTTCTGCGGCATGGCCTCGGTGACCGGCAACTCGCGCATGGCCTACGCGTTCAGCCGCGACGGCGCGCTGCCCGGCTCGCGCCTGTGGAAGCAGGTCAACCCGCGCACCGGCACGCCGACCAACTCGATCTGGCTGTGTGTGACCTGCTCGATCGTGCTGGTGCTGCCGTCGCTGTGGAACACCACGGCGTACCTGGCGGCCACGGCGATCTCCGTCATCGGCCTCTACATCGCGTACGTGCTGCCGGTGTTTCTGCGGCTGCGCAACCCGGACTTCCAGCAGGGCCCGTGGAACCTGGGCCGGTGGAGCGCGCTGGTCGGCTGGACGGCGATCGCCTGGGTGGCGTTCATCTGCGTGCTGTTCGTCCTGCCCGCGGCGTACCCGATCACGGCCACGAACTTCAACTACACCATCGTGGCGGTGGCGGTGGTCGTCGGCGGTGCGACGGCGTGGTGGTTCCTCGGCGCCCGTAAGTGGTTCACCGGCCCCCGCCAGAACATCGACGAGCCGACCACCGAGGCCGAGGTGGCCGCGGCGGCGGACTGACGCCCGCGTGTAGGTTCCTGTCGCGGTGACTACCCACCGCGACAGGAACCTGAGGGGAGTACGGCGTGCGCCTGGCGATCTGGCGACCCGTGCGGGCCGGCAACGCCCTGGAGATCACGGTTGCCCGGCTCGTGCAGGCCATCCGGCTCGGCGCCGTCGCCGTCGGCGAGCAGCTGCCCGCCGAACGGGTTCTCGCCGACCAGTTGCAGGTGAGCCGGGTGACGCTGCGCGACGCGATCGCCGAGCTGCGCGACGCCGGCTACCTGGAGTCGAGGCGCGGCCGGGGCGGCGGCACGTTCGTCATCTGGTCGGGTGGCGGCGCGCCCGGCGTGCGCGAGGACGCCGCCGCCGTGGCCCGCGAGATGGGCGACACGCTGCCCGACGCCCTGGAATTCCGCCGGGTGCTGGAGGGCGGCGCGGCCGGCCTGGCCGCGAGCCGCACCCTCACCGCTGCCGACCGCGCGCAGCTCACCGCCGCCCTGGAGGCGTCGCGGCACCGCGACCCGCAGCCGGGCGAGGGGGCGGACGACCCCGTCCGAGCGGGTCAGGGCGGAGCCGCAGCAGGCGGGGGCGGCGGCGCAGGCCCGGGCGGGGGGTCCGGCACCGGCCGGGCGCCGCGCCGCGTCAACGACTCGCGGCTGCACCTGGCGATCGCGTCGGTGGCCGGGTCGCCGTCGCTGCTCGCCGGCATCGCCGACGTGCAGCTGACCCTGGACCGGCTGCTCGCCGCCATCCCGGTGCTGCCCCGCAATCTTGACCACTCCGACGAGCAGCACACCCGCATCGTCGGCGCGATCCTCGCCGGCGACCCGGCTGGCGCCCGCGCGGCGATGGAGGAACACTGCGACGCGACGGCCGAGCTGCTGCGCGCGCTGATCGCCTGAACCTTGCTCTTGGCGCCGTAGGCGTGGAATCCCGGCCCGCATTCCGTGCCTCTGGCGCCAAAAGCAGGAATGCGAGACGGCCCACGCGCGACGCCGCGCCTGGGACGGCCCGCGCGGCCCTTTAAGGATCGGGTTCAGACCATTAGGGTTGGCGCATGCGGGAGCCCCCTCTCAGCGTCGAGGAGCTGCGTGTCGCCGTGCTGGCCGGCGACATCGACACGGTCGTGCTGGCCATCGTGGACATGCAGGGCCGGTTGCAGGGCAAGCGCCTGCACGCGGCGTACTTTCTGGACGAGGTCCTCGCGCACGACACCGAGGGCTGCAACTACCTGCTCGCCGTCGACGTCGACATGAACACCGTCGACGGGTACGCGATGTCGAGCTGGGCGCACGGCTACGGCGACTTCGTCATGCGGCCCGACCTGTCCACGCTGCGGCGGCTGCCGTGGCAGCCGGGCAGCGCGCTGCTCATGGCCGACCTGGTCTGGCACGACGGCTCGCCCGTGCCGGCCTCGCCGCGCCAGATCCTGCGCCGCCAGATCGACCGGCTCGCCGAGCGCGGCCTGACCGCCTTCGCGGGCACGGAGCTGGAGTTCATCGTCTACCGCGACACGTACGAGGAGGCCTGGCGCAAGGGTTACCGCGACCTGACGCCCGCCAACCTCTACAACGTCGACTACTCGCTGCTGGGCACCGCGCGGGTGGAGCCGCTGCTGCGCCGCCTGCGCGTCGAGATGGCCGGGGCGGGTCTGCGGCCAGAGTCCGCCAAGGGCGAGTGCAACTACGGCCAGCACGAGATCGCGTTCCGCTACGACGAGGTGCTCACCACCGCCGACCAGCACTCGATCTACAAGACCGGGGCGAAGGAGATCGCGGCCCAGGAGGGCGTGTCGCTCACCTTCATGGCCAAGGTGAACGAGCGCGAGGGCAACTCGTGCCACATCCATTTCTCGCTGCGTACCGCCGATGGGGAGCCCGCGATGGCGGGCGACGGCCCCGCGGGCCTGTCGCCGCTCGGCGAGCGCGTGCTCGCGGGCCTGCTCGCCACGACGCGCGAGCTCACCCTCTTCCTCGCGCCGAACGTGAACTCCTACAAGCGTTACCAGGCGGGGTCGTTCGCGCCGACGGCGCTGCGCTGGGGCGTGGACAACCGCACCTGCGCGCTGCGGCTGGTCGGGCACGGGCCGTCGCTGCGGGTCGAGTCGCGGGTGCCGGGCGGCGACGTGAACCCCTACCTGGCGATCTCGGCGCTCATCGCGGGCGCCCTGCACGGCATCGACCGCGAGCTGGAGCTGGAGCCGGTCTACACGGGCAACGCCTATTCCGACGCGAGGGCGCCGCGCGTGCCCGGCCGGCTCGGCGAGGCGATGCGGCTGTGGGAGACCAGCGGGGTGGCGCGGGACGCGTTCGGCGACGAGGTGGTGGCCCACTACGGCAACAACGCCCGGGTGGAGCTCGCCGCGTGGGACGCTGCGGTGACCGACTGGGAGCTCAGGCGGGGGTTTGAACGGCTGTGACACATCAGGTGGTGAATCCGGCGACCGAGCAGGTCATCGCCGAGGTGCCGCGGAGCTCGGGGGACGAGACCGATGCCGCGATCGAGCGTGCGAGGGGGGCGTTCGAGTCGTGGCGTCGGGTCTCACCCGGCGACCGGGCCCGGCTGCTGCGCCGCTTCGCGGCGGTCGTCGACGCGCACGTCGAGGAGCTGGCCCGGCTGGAGGTGCGCAACTCCGGCCACACGATCGGCAACGCCCGCTGGGAGGCGGGCAACGTGCGTGACGTGCTCGACTACTACGCGGGCGCGCCGGAGCGGCTGACCGGCCGGCAGATCCCGGTGCCCGGCGGGGTGGACATCACGTTCCACGAGCCGCTCGGCGTGGTCGGCGTGATCGTGCCGTGGAACTTCCCCATGCCGATCGCCGGCTGGGGCTTCGCGCCGGCGCTGGCGGCCGGCAACACGGTGGTGCTCAAGCCGGCCGAGCTGACCCCGCTGACCGCGCTGCGGCTGGGTGAGTTGGCGCTGGAGGCCGGGCTGCCCGAAGGCGTGTTCACGGTCGTGCCGGGCCAGGGCAGCGTCGTGGGGGAGCGGTTCGTCACGCACCCCGCCGTCCGCAAGATCTGTTTCACCGGCTCGACCGACGTGGGCAAGCGGATCATGGCGGGCTGTGCCGACCAGGTGAAGCGGGTGACGCTGGAGCTGGGCGGCAAGAGCGCCAACATCGTCTTCGCGGACGCCGACCTTGAGGCGGCCGCCGCCGGCGCGCCCGGCTCGGTGTTCGACAACGCGGGCCAGGACTGCTGCGCCCGCTCCCGGCTGCTCATCCAGCGCGACGTGTTCGACGAGTTCCTGGCCCTGCTGGAGCCCGCCGTGCGGGCGTTCCGCTGCGAGGACCCTTCAGCGGACACCGCGCAGATGGGGCCGTTGATCTCGGCCGGGCAGCGTTCGTCCGTCGCCTCGTATGTCGACGGGGCGGACGTGGCGTTCGCCGGGTCGGCGCCCGACGGGCCGGGCTTCTGGCACGCGCCCACGGTCCTGCTCGCGAAGTCGGCCGCCGACCGGCACTGGCGCGAGGAGATCTTCGGCCCGGTCCTGTCCGTGCTCCCGTTCGCCGACGAGGCCGAGGCGGTCGCCCTGGCCAACGACACCGAGTACGGCCTGTCCGGGTCGGTCTGGACCCGGGACGTGGGCCGGGCGCTGCGGGTGGCGCGGGGCGTCGAGACCGGCACGCTCTCGGTCAACTCGCACTCCTCGGTGCGCTACTGGACCCCGTTCGGCGGCGCCAAGCAGTCCGGTCTCGGCCGCGAGCTGGGCCCGGACGCGTTGGCCGCCTTCACGGACGTGAAGAACGTCTTCCTGAGTACTGACTAGAGGAGCGCGAGTGTCGGAACGCTTGGCGGGTCGGGTGGCCGTCATCACGGGGGCGGCGAGCGGGATCGGGCTGGCCACGGCCCGCCGGTTCGCGTCGGAGGGCGCCACGGTCGTGGTGGTCGACCTCAACGCCGAGGCGGGCGAGGCGGCGGCCGAGGAGGTCGGCGGCGAGTTCGTCGCGGTGGACGTCGTCGACGAGGCGGCCGTCAAGGCGCTGTTCGACGGGGTGGCGCAGCGGCACGGGCGGGTGGACATCGCGTTCAACAACGCCGGCATCTCCCCGCCCGACGACGACTCGATCCTCGACACCGGCCTGGAGGCCTGGGAACGGGTCCAGCGGGTGAACCTGACCAGTGTCTACCTGTGCTGCAAGTACGTGCTGCCGCACATGCTCGCGGCCGGCAGGGGGTCGATCATCAACACGGCCTCGTTCGTGGCGCTGCTCGGCGCCGCCACCTCGCAGATCTCCTACACGGCGAGCAAGGGCGGCGTGCTCGCGATGACCCGCGAGCTGGGCGTCCAGTTCGCCCGCCAGGGCGTACGCGTCAACGCGCTGTGCCCCGGGCCGGTGGCCACGCCGCTGCTCATGGAGCTGTTCGCCAAGGACCCGGAGCGGGCCGCCCGCCGGCTGGTCCATGTGCCGATGGGCCGGTTCGCGGAGCCGTCCGAGATCGCGGCGGCGGTGGCGTTCCTGGCCAGCGACGACGCGTCCTTCATCACGGCCTCGTCCTTCATCGTCGACGGCGGTATCACGGGGGCGTACGTCACTCCGATCTAGTGCCGCGCGTTGTCCGGGCATGAGCGCGGTTGCCGTGGAGCTGGCGCGGGGCACGGCCGGGCCGGTCCGCCTCGAGGATCTCGTGTCCCCGCTGGGCGGCCTGGTCGGTGACGTGCGCCAGCTGCCGGTGCAGCCGTCGGACCCGCCGCTCGCGGTGTTCTCGGCCGGCCTCGGCGACGTGTCGGCGGTGCTGCCCTACCTGTGCGACCCGGCGTGCCTGGGCCGCCTTGACGGCACCGGGACCGGGGTGGACCCGGACCGGGCGGCGACCGTCGCCGTCGCCGAGGCGCTGGAACGCTACTCCACCTGCGTGTACGACGAACGGCAGTTCCGGTGGGCGAGCGCCGACGAGCTCGGCGCGCAGGCGCTCGACCTGGACAGCCTGCCGCGCTGCTCGCCGACCGAGCTCGCGGACCCGGCCTGTCCGGTCACCCCGCCCGACCGGTCCGCGCCGATGCGCTGGGTGCGTGGCCTGAACCTGCGCACCGGTGAGCCGACCTGGGTGCCGGCCGTGCTGGTGTACCTGCACCTCCCCGCCCGGGGTCCCGGCGAGCGCTTCACCAGCCCGATCTCCACGGGCACCGCGGCGCATCCGGACCCGGCGGTGGCCGTGTGCGGCGCGCTGTGCGAGGTGATCGAGCGGGACGCGGTCAGCCTGACCTGGCTGCAGCGGTTGGCCCTGCCGCGGATCGAGCTCGACACGGTAGGCCCCGAGCTGCGGCGCTACCTGGACGTGTTCGCCGATCGCGACGTGACGGTCCACCTCTTCGACGCGACCACCGATGTGGGCATTCCCACCGTGTACGGCGTCTCGGTCGCCCCGGATCACCCGACCTGCCGCACGGTGGTCTCCTGCTCGACCAGCCTGGACCCGCAGGCGGCGGCCGCGAAGGCGCTCTGCGAGACGGCGTCGGTGCGGATCGCGCTGCGGGGTGCCCGGCCGTCGGGGGCGGACGTGGGCTCCTTCGGCACGATCCTCGACGGGGCGGCCCACATGTCCGACCCGGAGCGGGCCGCGGCGTTCGACTTCCTCCTCGACACCCCCGCGCGGCGCCGGCTGTCGGACCTGCCGACGCTGACGTCCGGCGACCCGGGCGCCGATCTCCGGTTGGTCCGCTCCCGCCTGGCCGACCGCGGGTTGGACGCCTACGTTGTCGACCTGACCTCCGACGAGGCGCTGCGGGCCGGGATGACCGTGGTGCGGACCGTCATCCCGCGGCTGCAGCCACTGTCGTTCAGCTACCGCGCCCGCTACCTCGGGCATCCCCGGCTCTACCGGGCGCCCGCGCGGATGGGCCACCCGACCAGGTCCGAGGCCGAGCTGAACCCGTGGCCACAGCCGTTCGCCTGACGTCACCGCCTGGAGCGCGCATGTACCGCCTGATCGTCACTCCCGTCGGCCCGTTCGGGCACGCGGTCGCCGAGCGTCTGCGCGACCTGCGCCGCGACGTCTCCGTCGAGGTCGAAATCGAGGTCGACGGGCCGGATCCGGTGCTGCGGGTGCTCGCGGCGTGGCGGCGGGTCCCCGCGCTGGAACGCGACCTCGACGAGGAGTCGCACCGGTCGGGCCGCCCGTGGCTGCCGGTGATCCTCGATCATCCGGTGCTGGAGATCGGTCCCGCGGTGGTCCCGGGCCTCGGCGCCTGCCACGGCTGTTACCGCCGTCGGGTCGCCCAGCACGACCCGGGCCGGGCGGTCAGCGCGGCGCTCGGCCGCCACTACGAGCGGGACGACCGGGACGGCCCGGCCGGGCACCTGCCGTCGGCCGCGCTGGTCGCCGCCGCCACCGCGACCGACGTGGCCGACCGGCTCTGGGTCGCGCCGGAGGCCGAGGCCGGCCGGGTACGCCAGCTCGACGTGCCGACCCAGCAGCTGCGCTCCGGCCAGGTGGTCGGCGTCCACGGTTGCCCACGGTGCGGCCTGGGCCGGGACGAGACCACCCGGTCGTACGAGCGGTTGCCCGCCCTGCTGCCGGGGGTGTTCGGATGAGCGACGGGCAGTTGTCCGCCGCCGCCATGGCCCGCGTCGTCGCCACGGATCCGCAGTTCACGGTGCCTGTCCGGCCCTGCCTGGTGCCGGGCCTGGTGCGCGTCGCGCTCGACGACGGGCTCGCGTTCGTCGGCACCGGCAGCCGGCAGACGGTGCTGCGCGGGCGGAGCGCGACCACGCTGCTGCCGCGGCTGCTGCCGGCGCTGGACGGCACCCGCACCGTCGCGGAGCTGGCGTCGACGCTGCCCGACGTGACCGAGGCCGACCTGCGCGCGTGCGTGTCCGTGCTGTACGTGAGCGGGGTCCTGCAGGAGGGCCCGGCCGGCCCGTCGGCGGGGCCGCTGCTCGACCACCTCGGCCGGCACCTGGACACGACCCGGGTCAACCGCAGCCGGCACGAGGCCGCTGAGCGCCTGACCGGCACCCGCGTGCTGGTCGCCGGGCCGGAGCCGCTCGCCACGCGGCTGCGCGCCGAGCTGGTCGGGTCGGGCGTCGACGCGCACGCGTGGACCGCGCCGGCCGAAGGCGACCTCGTCGTCGCCGTCGACGACGGGGACGCCGGGGCGCTCGCGGACCTGGACCTGGCCTGCGCCCGGGTCGGGGCCAGCTGGCTGCGCACCGCGGTCGGGGACCGCACGGTCGAACTCGGGCCGATGTTCAACGCCCGGTACACGTGCTGCTACGGGTGCTTCGCCGCGGACGGGCCCCGGTCGACCGGCCGCCCGTCACCGGACCGGGTCGCGGCCTGGGCGGCGCTGGCCACGACCGAGGTCGTCCACCTCCTGTCCCGGGTCGGCACGGCCCGGGTGCTGTCCGGCTGCACCGTGGTCGACCTCGCGGACTGGACGCAGTCGACCACCGGCGCGTACCGCCGGCCGGGCTGCCCTCGGTGCCTGCCCGCCGACGCGGCGGCGCGACCCGCCCTGGCCCACCGGTACGAGCAGGCGGTGGCGTCCGCGCCGCGCGAGTGGCTCAACCTCAAGGACCACCAGACGCACTACCTGCCGGCGAACGTGAACCTCCAGCGGTACAACAAGGAGTACCTGGCGGCACCGCGGATCCCGCTGCCGGGCGGTCAACCGGCAACCACGCCCGGCCTGACCCTCGCCGCCCTGTCCGGACTGCTGCTGCGGACGGTCGGCCTGCGCGACGGTGGGCTGCCGGACAGGGTGAGCCGGTGGGCGCCGACCGGCGGGAACCTGGGCTCCGTCCAGGCCTACCTGCTCGCGTCCGACGTGGCCGGACTGCCCGCGGGCTGGTACTTCTACCAGCGCGGCGACCACAGCCTGGCGCGGCTGCGCACCGTGTCCACAACGGACAGTGAGGTCGCGGCGGTCTGCCCGGCGCTCGCGCCGGACCGGCCGGCGGCCCTGATCGTCTTCACCGGCGCCCTCGAGGTGGTCGCGGCGAAGTACCACGACTTCGCCTACCGGCTCGTCTGCCTGGACGGCGGCGTGGCCCTCGCCCAACTGGCGGCCGTCGCCGACGGGTACGGCCTCGCGGCGCGGTTCGCCGACCGCTGGGACGACACGGCGATCGGCGCGACGTTGCGCCTGGACACGCACGCCGAACCGGTGACCGCCGTCGTCGCGCTGAACCCGGGGAGCGGCGATGAACCAACCGACTGATCCGGGCGGGCTGCTCGGCTCGCTGCTGGCCGATACGCATCTCGACGCCAGAGCTGCCGTCGGGCCACCCGCCGCGGTCCCCGCGCACCTGCGCCGGGCGCCGACCGACGGGCCGCTGACCGGACTGCCCGCGCCGGCGTCCCCACGGGTCGCGCTGGACGATGCGCTGCCGGGGCGCACCGCCGTCCGCGACTACGCCATGACCCCGCTGTCCGCCGCCGACCTGTCCGCCATCCTCACCGCCGCCGACCGAATCGACGCCGACATCTGGTCGGCTGAGCGGGCCGCCGGCGTCGACCTCGACCTGTACTGCGCGACCTGGCGGGTGACCGGGCTCGACACCGGCCTGCACCGGTTCGGGCCGCAAGGGCCGGCCCTGCACCGGGTGGCGGACCTGCCGGCCGGCGCCGCGGCGGAGGACCTGGTCTCGCAACGGGAGTTCGCCCGGGCACCCGCCCTGCTCGTCATCACGGGGAACCTGGCCGCCGCACTGGCCCGGCACGGCAGCCACGGCCACCGGCTCCTGCTGACCCGGGCCGGCGCCGCCGGGCACGCCGCGTGGCTGACGGCGCTGCGGCTCAACCTGGTCGGCACCGTCTTCGCCGGCCTGCTGCCGCACGTGCTCCGTGAGTGCGCCGGTGCGGACGGATACCACCGGGCCGCGCTGTTCGCGTTCGCCGTCGGTCACGCCACTCCGCCGTGACACGTGGGGTTGATCACGGTGCCGGTGGGGCGGACGACGGGTATACCGGACAGATGCCTCAAGGTCTGCTTGATCCGGTTCTGTCGGTGGGGTTGGTGCTCGGGCTTGTCGGGGTGGTGCTGGGTGGGCTCGCCCTGGCGCGCCGGGCGCTGCGGCGGTTGTCGCGGCGGGTGCCGATGGCCGGCCAGCTGGCGTTCCGGGCGCACCGGCCGGCGCGGGCCTTCGGCGTGCTGGTCGCGCTCGCCGTCGGCGGGTCGATCGTCCTTCCCGCCGGGGACGGCCGCGACGTCACGCTGAGCGTCCTGCACCTCGCCCTGGTAGCGGCGGGCGCCTGGCTGCTGACCGCGCTGCTGTTCGTCGTCGAGGAGTCGGCGCTCGCCCGCTTCCGCACCGACGTGGTCGACAACCGGCGCGCCCGCACCGTGCACACCCAGGTCCGGCTGATCCGGCGCGTCACGGCGGCCGTCATCACCGTGCTCGCCGTCGGCGCGATGCTGCTCACCATCCCGGGCGCCCGCGCGCTGGGCACCAGCCTGCTCGCCTCCGCCGGCCTCGTCGGCGTGGTCGCCGCGCTGGCCGCGCAGAGCCTGCTCGGCAACGTGCTGGCCGGCCTGCAGCTCGCGTTCGGCGGCTCGCTGCGCCTGGACGACGTGGTGATCGTCGAGGGTGAGTGGGGCCGCATCGAGGAGCTCACCCTCACGTACGTGGTCGTGCAGGTCTGGGACGACCGCCGGCTGATCGTGCCGACGTCGTACTTCACCACCAAGCCCTTCCAGAACTGGACGCGCACCGAATTGGCGCTGCTGGGCACCGTGGAGCTCGACGTCGACTGGGCCGCCCCGGTGGAGCGGCTGCGCGCCGAGCTGCGCGAGGTCGTCAGCGGCAGCGACCTGTGGGACGGCCGGGTCAGCGTGCTGCAGGTCACCGACGCGGTCGGCGGGAACGTGCGGCTGCGGGCGCTGGTCAGCGCCGCTGACGCGCCCAAACTGTGGGACCTCCGCTGCCTGGTCCGCGAGCGGTTGATCACGTGGCTGCGGGAGTACGACGACGACGCGCTCCCGCGCACCCGTACCAGCCTGGTCACGGAACCGGCCCCGGCGTCGGCGGGCCCGTGGCCGGACGGCGCCCGGCCGGTGGCCGGCGACGCCCGGGTCTTCGGCGGGGACGCCGGGTCCAGGGAACGGGCCCGCGTCATGGCCGGACGCGTGGACGACGATCGCTGAGGCCCGACAGTCCATTTCGGTCGGTAGTGACGGGCGTTCATCGGCAACGGTTGACCGAACGGAGCGTGGTCGGCCGCGTCGCCGGTCTGGCACAGTGATCCGACCGTCACCGACTGTCGGGGAGCCGTGAGTGGACGCGTGGCTGCGGGAGCACATCGGACTGTCCGTGGACGAGACGGCGCTCCTGCTGGCCGCCGTGACCGCCGCGCTGGCGTCACTCGCGTTCCTGGTGCGCCACGTGCGCAAGGTGCGTTCGGGCGTGCACCTGGTGAGCAGGTTGTCCGGCCGGGAGCGCCGCCGTTACCAGGCCTGGTTCCGCAAGGCGCACGGCAAGGTCTACAACGTCTTCCTGGACCGGACCGACGAACTCAGCCTCAGCGCCACCTACGTCTCGCTGAGCTTCCGTCGCCAGCCGGCGGCCGGTGAGCCGGGCGCGGTGGACGGCGGCGAGCGGACGGAGGCGGCGACCGTCGTCCTGGCCGACCCGCAGGCCCGGCGCATCGTCGTCACCGGCGATCCGGGCACCGGAAAGTCCACGCTGCTCAAGGCGTACGGCACGGCGATCCTGCGGTCGCGGCGCGACCGGGGCGGCGCGGACCTCAAGTTCATCGCCCGCAGCCGCGAGGTGCCGCTGTTCGTGCCGCTGCGGTTCCTGGCCCGGCAGCTCGACGGCGGTCCCGGGGCGCTGGTGCGTTACCTGGAGAAGGAACTCGGCCAGAAGGCGCAGGTGCCGGACCCGCGCGAGTTCCTGCGCCGCACCCTGGCCGCGGACCGTTGCCTCGTGCTGCTCGACGGCCTGGACGAGGTTCCGGACGACCATTACGCGGCGGTGCGCGACGCCATCCTGGAGTTCTGCGACGAGGACTCCTTGGGTTTGCCCACCCGGCGCGCCCGGGTCGTGCTCACCTGCCGGCGGCAGAACTTCAAGCGGATCCAGGCCGACTGGATCCCGGTCTTCGCGGCTCAGGCGCACGCCCTCGCGCCGTTGCGGGACGCCGAGATCTTCGCGTTCCTGCGCCATCGCGAGGAGGACTTCGCCCGGGCGAACGCGGTCGCGGTCGACCGGGCAGCCCCGCCCCGTACGGCAAAGGACTTCTTCGACGCGGCGATGGCGTCCCGGACGGCCGACCTGCACCGCGTTCCGCTGGTCCTGGCGATGTCGGTGTTCCTGTACCTGAGCCGTCCGGCCTATCAGATTCCCCGGTCGGTGAGCGAGTTCTACCGCATCATGATCAGCCACCTGATCCGCCGGCACGACTTCGCGCTCAGCGGCGGGCGCAAGAACCGCTTCGACGCCGAGGATAAGGAGCGGTATCTACGCGAGTTCGCGCTGGCGATGGCGAGCCGGGAAGGCCGCTTCGAGGACTTCACCTTCGGCGAGCTGCGCGACTTCGCCGAGCAGTTGATCAAGCGGCTGGCCCGGGTGCCCGACGACGCGGCGAAGGACTTCGTCAACGAGGTCATCAACAACAGCGGCCTCATCGTGCAGGTATCCGAGGCGGGTGAGTACGCGTTCAACCACCGGTCCGTCCAGGAGCACCTGGTGGCCGAGCAGTTGGCCCGCGACCCGGCTGCCGGCGCCGGCTTCCTGCTGGACCGCGCCCACGACTCGGACTGGCGCCAGGTGGTGCTGTTCTTCGCGGCGTTCGACCACGACCACGTGGAGTCCTTCGTGCGCCGCCTCGGCGCGCAGCACCCCGAGCTGGCGGGCAACTGCCTGGCCGCCGCGATGGTCACCGACGAGGTGGCTGTCCCGATCCTGGACCGCCTGCTCGCGCTCGTCGGCGAGAAGGTCACCGCCGACCGCATCTCCGCCATGGTGGCCGCGACCCGGTCCGCCCGTGAGTCGATCCGTGCCTACGCGGTTGACCGGGTCTCCGAGGCGCTGACCAGCCCGCAGGTCGTCACGAATCTCAACACTCTGATCGCGGACGACCCCGAGGGCGTGATGCGGCTCGTGCATGCGCTGGCGGCGACCAACGCCCCGCACGTCGCCGCGCAGGTCGTTTCGCTCTCCGCCCTGCTTCCGGACAACGAGTACCGCGTGGTCGGGCCGCTGTGGACCGCGCTGGCCGTGCCGGGCATGATCGATGTGATGCCCCGGACGACCGGCCACATCGTGGGGCGTCTGCTTCGGCTGGCCATGGATCCGCGCGGCTTTGCCGAGCTGCAACAGGCGGTGCCGCACCGACCTGATGTGGTCAACAACCCGGCACTGATTGAGTTGGCATACCCGTTCCATGAGGCGCAGGGACGCGGATCGAACCTCGTCACGCTGCTGGCGTTGGCGGAACACCTGGGTGTGACGCCGGATCCACCGAACGCCTATTTCAAGGCCAAGGCAGCCGGCGGTCTGGCTGGTCTGGAGCGGGCGCGTCGGGTGCTCGCCATTTCGCCGTACCGGCCCGTCCGGATCGCGTTCTTCGCGTGCTATGCCGTGGTTCTTGCCGTTGCCGTCGCCGTCGCCATGTCAGATTGGCGCATGCTGATCAGACCGTTCGGCTGGTGGACGCTGGGCGTTGTCGTCGCGCCTGGGCTGCTCGCGGTCTTCGTGGCCATTTGCCTATCGTCGTCCGTGTATAGCCGTGGCAGACGCCTGTATCTCGTAGATCGTGCAAATAAGCCTTTGCGACAGGCGGTGGACGCGGCTTTGGAACCGGCGTTGGTCGTTGAGGATGACCTCGACCTGAGGTGGCCGGACGGCGACGAAACCCCGGCCTTCTCGTACACGATGGAACGGCATCGCAAGGAAACTTCGTGGGATGGGTTGCTGCTGTCATCTGACCAAGGAGCGCCCGTCCTTCGGAGATACCGCGTTCCGAACAACGTCCTGCATTTCGGGCCGGCCGGGGTCGCGAAATACGGTCATGTGTACTGGGACCCTGATACAGCGTCCCAGATCGTCCTGGGTGGGGTTTACGGGCTGCCGTACGCGGTCGCGCTGGCTCCGCTACTCGGTGTGTCTGTGGCTCTGTACGTTCTGGTTGCGACCGTCACTATCTGGGTGCTGTTCTGGTTGCCGGCGACTCGGCTGTGCAACGTAGAGAGGCGTATCTATCTGCGCAAGCCGAGCCCGTTCCTGTACGTCTACGAGGATCCGCAGAGTCGCCCGTGGGTGACGCCGTAACTATGATCTTGAGCGGTGCGTGAGGTTCGCCTTGGACGCCCCGCCGCGCGGGAGGCCAAAGATGCGGCACGGGTCACGTCCTCAGCGTGCACGTGGGGGCGGTCACACCGTTCCGACTTTCCCTGACGGCCCTCCGCACGCTTTCATGGGAGCGTTCCCAGTTGGACGTGCACAACGTGGTGTGAGTGCGGCGCCTGCGGGCTGGTCGGTCCTCTCCCGATCGCCCGCGTTGTGAGCCCGCACACCGGCAACGAGTGGACATTCGGCGGCGTGCCGGACCGGGTAGGGGTGCCCGGTCCGCCACGCCGCTGCTTTTTGCGCGCCACCCGGTAGCGTCGGGGCATGGCGCGTCCACTGATCGGCCTGACGACCTACCTCAAGCGCGGCGTCTACGGGCCCGGCGAGGTCGACATCGCGGCCCTGCCGCTGGCGTACCCGCGCTCGGTGCGCGCCGGCGGCGGGCTGCCCGTACTCGTGGCTTCTGATGATCCTGACCCGGAGCTCGTGGGACGGCTCGACGGGCTGGTGCTCACCGGGGGGTCCGATGTGGATCCGGTTCACTACGGGGCGGCGGCGCATCCCGAGACCGTCTGCGACGCGCGCCGCGACGAGGCGGAGCTGCTCCTGCTGCGCGCCGCGATCGCGGCCGACCTGCCGGTGCTGGGCGTGTGCCGGGGGTTGCAGCTGATGGTGGTGGCCGCCGGCGGGCGGTTGCACCAGCACCTGCCGGACGTGCCGGGGCTGGGCGAGCACCGGCGCGGCGACGGTCGCTACGCCCGCCACCCGGTGCGGACGCTGGACGGGTCGCGGGTCCGCGACATCCTCGGCGCCGAGCTGGAGGTCAACTCGCACCACCACCAGGGTGTCGCCGACGCCGGCGGGCTCAAGGTGACGGCGCTGGCGCCGGACGGGCTCGTCGAGGCCGTCGAGGACCCGGGCCGCGCGTTCCACGTCGCGGTGCAGTGGCACCCGGAGGACAGCGACGACCGGCGGCTGTTCGCCGCCCTGGCCCTGGCCGCCTCACGCAGGTGATGGGCGTCACCGGCGCCGGCGTGGGAAAGCGGTGGTCGACGGCCGCGTGACGGGGCGACGATCGCGGCATGGGGAAGGTACTCGAGAAGATCGACGAGAAGCTGGCCGCGTTCATCGCGGAGCAGCCCATGTTCTTCGTGGCCACCGCGCCGAGCGGCCCGGACGGGCGCGTCAACGTCTCGCCCAAGGGCATGCGGGGCACCTTCAAGGTGCTCGGCGAGCACCGGGTGGCGTACCTGGACTGGATCGGCAGCGGGGCGGAGACGATCGCCCACCTGCGCGACAACGGTCGCATCACGATCATGTTCTGCGCCTTCCAGGGGCCGCCGAACATCGTGCGGCTGCACGGGCAGGGGCGGTACGTGCGGGCGGAGGAGCCGGAGTTCGCCGAGCTGGTCACGCTGTTCGAGCATCCGGAGACGGTGGGGCTGCGCGGCGTGGTGACCGTCGACGTGACCCGGGTCAGCGACTCGTGCGGGTTCTCCGTGCCCTACATGGCCTACGAGAGCGACCGGGACCTGCTGGTCAGCTACTGGGAGCACCGCGACGACGAGTACGCCGACGACTACCGGGTGCGCAAGAACACCACGAGCATCGACGGCCTGCCGGCGTTGGACAACCCGGCGCAGACACGGCGATAGGCTGGACACCATGAGCACCCGCGCCCCCGTCGCCCCCGGTCAGCTCTCGCCCTGGCGCGAGGTCCCCGCGTCCATCGTCCGCCCGGAGTACGTCGGCAAGAAGCAGCCGAAGCGTTCCGACAAGGTCGTGCAGACGCCCGAGACGATCGAGAAGATGCGGGTGGCGGGCCGGCTCGCGGCACAGGCGACCGTCCTGGCCGGCGAGCACGCCAAGCCGGGCGTGACCACCGACGACATAGACCGGGTCGTGCACGAGTTCCTCCTCGACCACGGGGCGTACCCGTCGACCCTGGGCTACAAGGGGTTCCCGAAGTCCTGCTGCACCTCGCTCAACGAGGTCATCTGCCACGGCATCCCCGACTCGACCGTCATCGAGGACGGCGACATCCTCAACGTGGACGTCACGGCCTACCTCGACGGCGTGCACGGGGACACCAACCAGACCTTCTGCGTCGGCGACGTGTCCGAGGAGGCGCGGCTGCTCGTCGAGCGCACCCGCGAGGCGACCATGCGCGGCATCAAGGCCGTCGCGCCCGGGCGGGCGCTCAACGTGGTCGGCCGGGTCATCGAGGCGTACGCGAAGCGGTTCGGGTACGGCGTGGTGCGCGACTTCGGCGGGCACGGCATCGGCGAGTCGTTCCACTCCGGCCTGTTCGTGCCCCACTACGACCAGCCCAACCTGGACGTGGTCATGGAGCCGGGCATGACCTTCACGATCGAGCCCATGATCACGCTGGGGGCGTACCAGCACGACATGTGGCGCGACGGCTGGACCGTGGTCACCAGGGACCGTAGGTGGACGGCGCAGTTCGAGCACACCGTCGCCGTGACCGACTCCGGGTACGAGATCCTCACTCTGCCGTGACCGCTGACCCACCCCTCGACCCGCCCCCGGCCGCGCACAGCGAACACCATCATGGCGACGTCTCGGGCGGCTGGCTGCGCGCCGCCGTCTTCGGGGCGATGGACGGGCTCGTCACCAACATCGCGCTGATCGCCGGCGTGGGCGGTGGCGGCATCGCGCCGCAGGCGATCGTGCTGACCGGCGCGTCCGGCCTGGTCGCCGGCGCGATCTCGATGGCCCTGGGGGAGTACACCTCGGTGCGCACCCAGAACGAGCAGCTCGACTTCGAGCTCGCCAAGGAGCGCGTCGAGCTGCGCCGCCACCCCGAGGCCGAGGCCGCCGAGCTGGCCGAGTCGTGGATCGCCCGCGGGCTGCCGGCCGACCTGGCGTACGAGGTGGCGACGCGGATCGCCGCCAACGAGGAGGAGGCGCTGCGGGTCCACGCCCAGGAGGAGCTGGGGCTCGACCCGTTCGAGAAGCCGAGCCCCATGGTGGCCGCCGTCTCGTCGTTCGTGTGCTTCTCCATCGGCGCGCTCGTCCCGCTGCTGCCGTACCTGCTGGGCGCCACCGTGCTGTGGCCGGCGCTCGCGGCGGGCGCCGTGGGCCTGTTCGTGGCCGGCGCGCTCGTGTCCCGGTTCACCACCCGGCCGTGGTGGTTCAACGGGTTGCGCCAGTTGGCGTTCGGCGCGCTCGCGGCCGGCGCGACGTACCTCATCGGCTGGTGGATCGGGGCCTAGGCCAGCAGGTCGGCGACCTCGCCGTCGACCGGCCGGCCGCGCCGGGCGAGCTCGGCGGCCTGGGCCGCGAGCCGGGTGCCCAGCGTGAGCACGTCCTCGGCCGCCAGCCCGGTGCGGCGCACGGCGTCGGCGCTGTTGCGGAAATAGGTCCGGCTGAGCAGCCCCTCGACCATGGCGGCGCCGAGGCGGGCCTCGCCGAGCACCAGCATGGCGGAGTCGGTGTCGTACCACTCGGCGAGCTGGCGGGCCTTGTCGGTCGCGGCGGCCGCCCGGCACCACGCCTCCCGGGCCAGGGTGGCGAACTCCGCCGGGTCGGCGCCCGCGAGCCGGCCGAGGTGGGTGTCGCGCAGCAGCCCGTACCAGTTGTCGGGGTCGAGGATCGCCGCCGTGGTCAGGTACTGATCGGCGGCGAGCGGCCACGACGTGGTCAGCGTGCGGGCGTGGGCCAGATACTCGTCGCCGCTGATGGAGACGAGGTCCACGATGACGCCCCCGATGCGGCGGGTCGCCGGGCGGGGCCCGGTCCCCGGCCGCCGGGTGATCACCACGAGATCGACGTCGGTGCCCGCGGCGTCCTCGCCGTGCGCCAGTGAGCCATGGATGCCGATGGCCCGGATCTCCGAGCCGTAGCGCCGCCGCACCACCTCGGCCACCTGCTCGGCAACCTCCCAGCGGGGGTTGTAGCGGGAGGGCGGATGCGGCACGCGCTTATTGTGGCGAACCGGGCGCCCTGGTGGTGTCGGTTCGCGACGCCACGCTGTCGGTTAGCCGTCTCAGCTGGCCCGTAACGGCGCTGCCGGCTAGCCGACCCTGTCCGGTTCCCGGCGCAGGCGGAACACGCGGAGCTCGCGGCCGCCCGCGCGGTCGGCGTAGTTCGCGTACGCCGGCCAGGCGCGTAGCAGGTCGGCCCAGAGCCGGTCACGGTCGGCGCCGCGCACCAGCTCACCCCGGACCGGGATGTCCACGCCGCGTACGTTCGCGACCGCCGCCGGCCGGGCGAGCAGGTTCGCGGTCCAGGCCGGCTGGTGCGGCTGGCCCCAGTTGGAGCCGACGACCACGAAGTCGTCGCCGTCGAGGATGTAGAGCAGGGGCTGGGTGCGCGGCTCGCCCGAGCGCCGCCCGGTCGTGGTGAGCAGCAGCGAGGGCAGGCCCAGGGCGGTCGCCCGGCCCCGGCTGAGCTTGGCGACGAGCCGGTCCAGCGGCACGTACGCGCGACCCACCACGGCGAACCACTTGTACCGCCCCCAGCGCCGTGCCAGGGACGCGATGCCCGTCATGCCGGCACCTCCGGTGCGCTCCGGCGCCGCCATGAGGCCTCACTGAGCTGATGATTCGCCCGCTGGCGCCCGCTCATGACCGCACTCCCGGGAACGGGACGGTGATGGGGGCGAGCTTCGCGGTGCGCCGCCAGGCGGTGGCGCGGACGGCGCAGTCGATGAGCGCGTCGAGCGCGATCTTGCGCACGTCGCCGGTCGTCGCGGCCACCGCGACGCGCCACGCCTCGGCCGTGCCCTCCTCCAGCGCGATCGCCAGCTTGTAGGCCGAGGCTCTGCTCGTCACCTCGAACGGCAGCGTGTACGCGGGGGCGGCCGGCGGCGCCGTCGCGGACAGGCTCGCGAGCCGCGCCACGAGCGCGTCGCGGCGGGTGCGGTGGGCCGTGTCGGCGCGCCGGGCGGTCTCCTTGGCGGCGTTGCTGTCCAGGTGCCCGCCGACGACGCCGTACCCGAAGATCGCGGCGTGCTCGGCGGTCAGCGCGGCGGCGAGGGCGGTGTTGGCGTCGCTCACTTGAGGGCCTCCTGGTGGCTGGCCCGGGCCGCCGCGATCGAGCCGATGAGCGGGGCGAGTCGGGGCGGGGCCGCCAGGCACGCGGC
>NZ_BAAALT010000156.1:0-40301 GCF_039528515.1 Luedemannella flava | reverse complement strand
GTCCGGCGTGCTCGCCGGCGCCCCGCGTCCGGGCGTGCGCCCGGCGCAGCGCAAGCGGCCCGGCGGGGCCAAGCCCGGCTCCAAGGCGGGTGGCGCCAAGCGGCGGTGACGCGGGGCCGCAGACATTCCTCCGGAGAAATACGCTCCTACGGAATGCTTGCGACCAACCACCCGACTGGCATCATCGAGGCGTCCGTTCCGCGTTGTCGCGGGGCGGGCGCCTCGATCATTTCCGGTGCTACGGGAAGGAACGGCATGGCAGAGGTCGACGCGGGCGTGGTGGCGCAGGCGGCCCGGGGCGACAGCGGGCCGGGGATCGCCGGGCTGATCGCCGGCCTGGCGGTGGACGTGCCCGACTTCCCCCAGCCGGGCATCGTCTTCAAGGACCTCACGCCGCTGTTCGCCGACGGCGCGGCGTTCCGGGAGATCGTGGACGCGACCGTGGCGCACTACGGCGTCGGCTCGTTCGACGTCGTGGCCGGCATCGAGGCGCGCGGGTTCGTGATGGCGGCCGCCATGGCGTACGCGGCCGGCGTGGGCGTCGTGCCGGTGCGCAAGGCCGGCAAGCTGCCCCGCGCCACCCACGCCGCCCAGTACGCCCTGGAGTACGGCTCCGCGGCGCTGGAGGTGCACACCGACGCCTTCCTCCCGGGGCAGCGGGTGCTGGTGGTCGACGACGTGCTCGCCACGGGTGGCACCGCCGAGGCCACGCTGGGCCTCGTGGAGCGCGCGGGCGGGGTCGTGGCCGGCCTGACGGTGATGCTGGAGCTGGAGTTCCTCGGCGGCCGGCAGCGGCTCGCCGCCCACCCGCCGCACGCGCTGCTGCGCGTGTGAGCCCCCAAGTTGACGTGATCCGGGCGACGCCGACCGGGCCTGGAGGAAACTGGGGGCTGTGACCAGAGCCGACGCGGCCGATCACGGGTACGATGGCCTTTCCGACAGCGGTCCGACAGGTGAGGAGCGGCCGGTGCCCGGCGATATCGCCCCTCCGGTGGAGGGTTTGGTGCCAGTCGTCGACGAGACGCTGCATCCCCACGAGGCAGACGACGGCCCCTGGAGCCTCGTGCGTGACGGTGCGCCCGGTGCTACGGAGCAGGAGCTCACCCTCCGCGAGGAGGAGGACAAGGGCGGCCCCGGCGGCAGCTCGCGGTCGGCCGACGGCGTCGACGGCGAGCCCTCCTCGGGCGGCTTCGGCCTGGCGAGCGCGCCCACCGGGCGGCGCATGCGGGCCCGGCTCGCGCGGTTCAACGCGCCGTGGCAGGGCCAGCAGGTGCCCGAGGTGCTCGAGCCGCTGATCGCGACCCACCGCGCCACCCACCCGAAGGCCGACATCCGCCTGCTGCAACGGGCCTACGACGCGGCGTTCGCGTGGCACGTCGGGCAGTTCCGCAAGTCCGGCGACCCCTACATCACGCACCCGCTCGCGGTCGCGACGATCCTGGCCAACCTGGGCATGGACACGACCACGCTGGTGGCGGCGCTGCTGCACGACACCATCGAGGACACGGAGTACACGCTCGAGCAGATGCGGGTGGACTTCGGCGGCGAGGTGTCGCTGCTGGTCGACGGTGTCACCAAGCTCGACAAGGTGAAGCTGGGCGACGCGGCGAAGGCCGAGACGATCCGCAAGATGGTCGTGGCGATGGCGCGCGACCCCCGGGTGCTCGTGATCAAGCTCGCGGACCGCCTGCACAACATGCGTACCCTGGCGTTCCTGCCGCAGCCCAAGCGCGAGCAGAAGGCCCGGGAGACCCTGGAGATCCTCGCTCCGCTCGCCCACCGACTGGGCATGAACACCATCAAGTGGGAGCTGGAGGATCTGTCCTTCGCCGCGCTCTACCCCAAGCGGCATGAGGAGATCAACCGTCTGGTGAGCGAGCACGCGCCGCAGCGGGACGCGCTGCTCGGCACGGTCACGAACCGGGTCATGGTCGACCTCAAGTCGTCCAAGATCAAGGCCGAGGTGACGGGGCGCCCCAAGCACCTGTACTCGATCTACCAGAAGATGATCGCGCGCGGCCGCGACTTCACGGAGATCTACGACCTGATCGGCGTGCGCATCCTCGTCGACACGGTGCGCGACTGCTACGCGGCCCTCGGTGTGATCCACGCGAACTGGCAGCCGGTGCCGGGTCGCTTCAAGGACTACATCGCGATGCCGAAGTTCAATATGTACCAGTCGCTGCACACGACGGTCATCGGCCCCACCGGCAAGCCCGTCGAGATGCAGATCCGCACGTACGCGATGCACCGCACCGCGGAGTACGGCATCGCCGCGCACTGGCGCTACAAGGAGAAGAAGGACGCCACGGTCGTCGGCCCGCCGGCGCACATCGACGAGATGACCTGGCTGCGCCAGCTGCTCGACTGGCAGCGCGAGGCGAGCGACCCGAGCGACTTCCTCGACTCGCTGCGCTTCGACCTGTCGGCGCAGGAGGTCTACGTCTTCACGCCGAAGGGCGGGGTCATCGCCCTACCCAAGGACTCGACCCCGGTCGACTTCGCGTACGCGGTGCACACCGAGGTCGGCCACAAGTGCATCGGCGCCAAGGTCAACAACAAGCTGGTGCCGCTGGAGAGCCGGCTGTCCAACGGCGACGTGGTCGAGATCTTCACGTCCAAGTCGGAGACGGCCGGCCCCTCGCAGGACTGGCTCGGCTTCGTGCAGAGCCCGCGCGCCCGCACCAAGATCCGGCAGTACTTCAACAAGGAACGCCGCGACATCGCGATCGAGGCCGGCAAGGACCTCATCGTCAAGGCGATGCGCAAGCAGGGCCTGCCGCTGCAGCGCATGCTCACGTCCGACTCGCTCATGACCATCGCCCGCGAGCTGCACCTCGCCGACGTCGCCTCGCTGTACGCCGCGATCGGCGAGAACCAGGTCTCCGCCCAGGCGATCGTCACCCGCCTCGTCGCGAGCTTCGGCGGCGTGGAGGGCGCCACCGAGGACATCGCCGAGACGGCCGTCCCGACCCGCCGGGCGCTCACCAAGCCGCGCACGGCCGCGCACGACCCCGGCGTCGTCGTGGAGGGCACGTCCGACGTCTGGATCAAGCTGGCCAAGTGCTGCACCCCGGTGCCGGGCGACGCGATCTTCGGCTTCATCACCCGCACCGGCGGCGTCAGCGTCCACCGGGAGGACTGCACCAACGCCGACGAGCTGCGCCGTCAGCCCGAACGCCTGGTCACGGTCAACTGGAAGCCCACGGCCGCGTCGATGTTCCTGGTCGCCATCCAGGTCGAGGCGCTCGACCGGCACAAGCTGCTGGCCGACGTCACCCGGGTGCTCTCCGACGAGCGGGTCAACATCCTCTCCGCGCACGTGGCGACCACCCGTGACCGGGTGGCGGTGAGCCGGTTCAGCTTCGAGATGGCCGACACCAAGCACCTCGGCCACCTGCTGGCCGCGGTCCGCAAGGTGGACGGCGTCTACGACGCCTACCGCGTCACCTCCGGCACCTGACCGACCCCCGCCCGGCCGGCTGTCGCCTGCCCGGCGTCCCTCCGCGTTACGGGCCACGAGGTGCGCGCTCAGCCCCCGGCTGCCCGACCCACGTGGATGTGCGCGGGTGGCGGGGCTTGACCGCCTGACGGTCGCCAGATGTGCGCTTGTGGTCGGCTCGAGGGTGTGGCCCTTCGCTAGCTGTGCGCATCTGGCGGGATTGGAGCGCACGGCGTCTGCCAGATGTGCCCATGTGGCCGGCTTCACGTGCTCGGCCTCGCCAGATGTGCACAGTTGGCGGGCTCGAAGGTGCTCAGGCTCGCCAGATGTGCACAGTTGGCGGGCGTCGGGCGCCTGAACCCCGCCAACTGTGAACATCTGGCGCGGCGGCGGGCGCGCGCCCGCACTATGTGAGCATGTGGCTCCGCCAGGGCCGTCGACAGGGTGTCGGACCGCCGGAACGGCGCGCGATCTCTATCGCGGGAGCGCGGAAGTGGGCGTCGGGCCGGACAAGGGCGGACCTTCGCGGTCCGGTGCACGCCAACAGGTCGCGACCGGGGCAGGACCTCGACCGCTCTCAACTGGTCCCCTGAGGCGAGTTGCCGCACGGCGTGCCGCGCCGAGGGGCGCCCGTGGCCGGGTTCCGCCCGATGTCGCCCCGCCAACGGGTCGCCGTTGGCGCGAGGCGGCGCGTGGCGGGAGGGCGGGCGGGTGCGAGGGGAGGCAAAGGCCGGGCGTGGTGGGTGGGGGAGACGGCGAGGGCCGGCCGCGACAGCGGCCGGCCCTCGGGCGTTCGTGCGTCAGGAGGTGGGGGTCGCGGCCGTGGGGGCCGAGACGGTCACCGTCTTGAAGGTGATCTTCTTCTTGGGGTGGCCGCCGCCCGCCTGCTGGGCGAAGGCGCCGTCGTCGCCGGCCGCGCCGACGCTCTTGATGATGTCCAGGCCGGCGGTCACGTGGCCCACCAGCGTGTAGTTGGCCGGGAGCTCGCTCTGGCCGTACACGAAGAAGAACTGGCTGCCGTTGGTGTCCGTGATGCCCTGCTCGGCGTTGTCGGCGTTGGCCATGGCCACGTCGCCCACGCCGTACGCGGGGCGCTTGCCGGTCGGCAGGTTCTCGCTGGCGAACCGGTACGTCGGGCCGCCCGTGCCGTCGCCGGCCGGGTCGCCGCACTGCAGCGCGCTGATCTGGGTCACCAGGCGGTGGCAGCCCGTGCCGTCGTAGTACTTCTTGCCCGCCAGGTGCGTGATGCTGGCCGCGGTGCAGGGCGTCTTCGTCAGGTCCATCGCGAACTCGATCTTGCCGAGGTTCGTGTCGAGCGTGACGGTCTGGGTGCCGGTCGCGGGGACCGTGGTCGCCGGGGTGCCGACGTCCTTGATGCCGGCCGGCAGCGACGGCTTCGGGGTCGCGGACGGGTCGACCAGCGGGTTCCACACGCAGGCGGCGGTGCCCGCCGCCGCGCTCGCCGTGGGGGTGGCCGTGGACTTCCCGTCGCCGCCGGCGTTCGCCACGATGACCCACACGAGCACCACGGTGAGCAGCACGCCGCCGGCCACGAGGCCGATCTGGCTGCGCTGGCGGCGCTTGAGGCGGGCCGCCTCGGAGCGCTCGGCCATCTCCCGTTCCAGCTTCGCCCGCGCCGCAGCGCGCTGACGATCGCGTACCGAACTCAACGTAATGCTCCTATCGGTGTCGGCTACTGCGCGCTGGCGGTCGTGGTAGCGCTGGACTGGGGGGTGGCGCTGGGGCTGGCGACGGGCGCGTCCCCGACGGTCAGTTTAGTGATCGTGACGTTGGTCTTGGGCGCCCCGTCGCTCGTGGCCTTGCCCTCGCCGTCCAGGGCGCCATCCTTGGCCACCTTCTCCACGACGTCGAGGCCCTTGGTGACCTTCCCGGCGATGGAGTAGTTCGGCGGCAGCGCCGAGCCGTCCTTGTAGAAGATCAGGAACTGGCTGCCGTTGGCCCCGGGGTTCGCCATGGCGATGGTGCCGGCCGGGTAGTGGTTCGTGGCGGCCGGGGACGCCGACGGCGAGGCCGCCGATGCGGCGGGCAGGTTCTCGTCGATGAACGTGTACGACGGACCGCCCGTGCCCTTGCCGACCGGGTCACCGCAGTGCAGCACGAAGTCGTTCGTGCTGAGCCGGTGGCACGTGGTGTTGTCGAAGAAGTTCTTGCCCGCCAGGTAGGCGAAGCTCTCCGCCGTGCACGGCGCCGCGTCGAGGTCGAGCGACGCGTCGATCTGACCCACGTTGGTGGCGATCGTCATCGTCCGGGTGCCCGCCTTCGCGGCGGGCGTGATGGGCGGATTGCCCGTGTCGCGGATGCCCGTCGCCTCGTCGGGGGTGCGCAGGGTCCACGCGCAGTCGCCGGCGACCACGTTGGGTGGCGTGTCCGGCTTCTTGTCGAAGCCTCCCGCCAGCCACACGGTGCCGAGGGCGACGACGAGCAGCGCGACGACGGCGCCGATGCCCGCCTGGACCTGGCGCTTGCGCCGGATCTTCTTCGCGCGGTTCACCAGGCGGCGCTCGATCCTGGCACGGGCCAGCTTGCGCTGCCGGTCTCTGCTGGAAGCCACGAGTGCTCCCTCCCGAAAGGTACGTTGGGACGGTATCCGTCGGGTGACTCACGACACGTGCCGTACGCCACACCGCGCCAGAGTGTACGGGTATGGTCCGCTCCCGCGGTGAGCGAGGCGGGCGATACGTGACCGAACCCCCAGCTAGGCTTCACGGGGGGTCACCGGACCGACCGTTGATCCTGCCCTACGGAGCTGAGAGGTAGCTGAGACCGTGTTCGTGGCCGCCGTACCGGCCCAGGCGTTCGGGACGAACTGCTACGTGCTGGCGCCCGCCGCCGGCGAGCAGTGCGTGATCGTGGACCCGGGCATCGGCATCGTCCGAGCGCTCGATGACGTGCTCGCCGAGCACCGGCTGCAGCCCGTGGCGGTGCTGCTCACCCACGGTCATCTGGATCACACCTTCTCGGTCGCGCCCGTGTGCGGCGCCCGGGGCATCCCGGCCTACGTGCACCCCGATGATCGCGAGCTGCTCGACGACCCGGCCAAGGGCTTCTCGTCGGACATGCTCAACCTGTTCGGTGGCCGGCTGCCGTACACGGCGCCGGATGACGTGAAGCCGCTCGGCGACGGCGAAACCATCAGCCTCGCTGGCCTGGAAGTTACAGTCGACCACGCCCCGGGCCATACCGGCGGGTCGGTGATGTTCCGTGTGGCTGGAGGCGCTGCCGAGGAGGGCGAATCGCTTTTCTCCGGAGATGTCCTTTTTGCCGGTTCCATCGGACGCACCGACCTGCCGGGCGGGGACCTGACGGCGATGCTGCGCAGCCTGCGCGACAAGGTGCTGACGCTGCCCGACGCCACGCGGGTCCTGCCCGGCCACGGACCGTCGACGACCATCGGGCGCGAGCGCGCTGCCAACCCGTACCTCCGGGAGGTCACGCGCCAGCTCGCCCCACCGACCAAGGGCCTTTAAAACAATGATCATCAAGGAGTACGGGCGATGAGCGCCCGCCCCACGCCGCTGAGCGGGTTCCCCGAGTGGCTGCCCGCGCAGCGCATGATCGAACAGCGCTTCCTCGAGCGCATCCAGACGGTCTTCGAGCTCTACGGCTACGCCCCGCTGGAGACGCGGGCCGTGGAGCCGCTGGACCAGTTGCTGCGCAAGGGCGAGACCGACAAGGAGGTCTACGTCCTGCGCCGGCTGCAGGCCGACCCGGACGACACCTCCGACGCCACGCTCGGTCTGCACTTCGACCTGACCGTGCCGTTCGCCCGGTTCGTGGTCGAGAACGCCGGCAAGCTCAACTTCCCCTTCAAGCGGTACCAGATCCAGAAGGCGTGGCGCGGCGAGCGCCCCGCGCAGGGCCGCTACCGGGAGTTCATCCAGGCCGACATCGACGTCGTTGACCGCGACACGCTCGGGTTCCACCACGAGGTGGAGATGCCGCTCGTGGTCGCGGACGCGCTGAGCGGCCTGCCCATCCCGCCGGTGCGCATCCAGGTCAACAACCGCAAGGTGTGCGAGGGCTTCTATCAGGGCCTCGGCCTGTCCGACCCGGCCGCGGCGTTGAAGGCGGTCGACAAGCTCGACAAGATCGGCCCGGCGAAGGTCGCCGAGCTGCTCGCCGAGACGACCGGCGCGACCGACGCGCAGGCCAAGGCGTGCCTGGCGCTCGCCGAGATCTCGGCCGAGGACGCCTCGTTCGCCGACGCGGTGCGCGCCCTGGGGGTGACCGACCCGCTGCTCGACGAGGGCCTCGAGGAGCTCGTCCGGGTGGTCGAGGCCGCGCGGGAGCACGCCCCCGGCCTGCTCGTCGCCGACCTGAAGATCGCCCGTGGGCTCGACTACTACACCGGCACCGTCTACGAGACCGTCCTCAAGGGATACGAAGGGCTGTCGGTCTCCTCGGGCGGGCGTTACGACAACCTCGCCTCGGCCGGCGCCGACCGGTTCCCCGGCGTGGGCATCTCCATCGGCGTCACCCGCGTCATGGGGCTGCTGCTGGGCAGGGGCGCCCTGGGCATCTCCCGCTCGGTGCCCACGTGCGTGCTGGTGGCGCTGCCGGACGAGGAGCGCCGGGCCGACTGCGACCGCGTCGCCGCCGCCCTGCGTAAGCGGGGGATCGCCACCGAGGTCTCGCCGACCGCCGCCAAGTACGGCAAGCAGATCCGCTACGCGGAACGGCGGGGCATCCCGTTCGTGTGGTTCCCGGGCGAGGACGGCCACGAGATCAAGGACATCCGCTCCGGCGAGCAGGCCCCGGCGAGCCCCGAAACGTGGTCGCCGCCCGATCCTGATCTGCGGCCTGTCATACACGCTGTGTAGCGGGTCGCGGACCGATAACTGAACACGATGTGAAAAGCCCGGTGACAGCGTTCTGTCGCCGGGCTTTTCCGCGCGTGCGCGTACTCGTGGATTTCTTGTTTGGGTCTTTAGATTTCGTATTGATTACCGCCAACTCACATTTCTCCACAGTAGATGTGACGGGAGTCCGAAGAGGACCGCGTATCGGTCGCGCCCTTTGGATGTCAGGACTGTGCCATGTTCGTCGCGCCCTCGCCGGTGGTGACAGAACTGTGACATCGTCATTCCGCGACATTGCCCGCATTTCCTGGGTCCACGCACCTCAGTCCGACGGCTGGTTACAGAGTTGGAACGGTCGAGAAATGTCAGAGCAATGACTCGCGGCCAATCTTCTCTCACCTGTAGCGGCCGGCCGCACCTCGCCGGCGACACATCCGCACGATCCACCGTGCCGAGACACTGGCGTCACGGTCCTCATAGGAACGGAGCTCTCACCTATGTCCAGCACCAGCAAGCGGCTGCGCACGCTTGTGGCCACGGGCGCCATCGGGACGACCGTGGCCCTCGTGCTCGCAGGCTGTGGCGCCCGCGCCGGCGACGACACGTCTACCGGCAAGACGCCCGCGGCCAGCTGCGTCAACACCTCCGGCCCCAGCATCAAGCTCGGCTTCCTCAACTCCCTCACCGGCGGCATGGCGATCTCCGAGAAGACGGTCTCCAACGTGCTGCACATGGCGGCCGACGAGATCAACGCCGCAGGCGGCATCATGGGCAAGAAGATCGAGTACATCCAGGAGGACGGCGCCACCGACTGGCCCACGTTCGCGGAGAAGACCCGGAAGCTGCTGACCCAGGACTGCGCCGCCGCGATCTTCGGCGGCTGGACCTCGTCCTCCCGCAAGGCCGTCAAGCCGGTCGTCGAGGAGCTCAACGGCCTCTTCTTCTACCCGGTGCAGTACGAGGGCCTCGAGGCGTCGCCGAACATCTACTACACCGGCGCGACCACCAACCAGCAGATCATCCCGGCGATGGACTTCCTCGCCTCCAAGGGCGTGAAGAAGCTGTTCCTCGCCGGCAGCGACTACGTCTTCCCGCGCACCGCGAACGCGATCATCAAGCTCTACGCGGCCAAGCTCGGCATCCAGATCGTCGGCGAGGAGTACGTACCCCTCGACAAGGACGACTGGACCACCCAGGTGGCGAAGATCGTGGCGGCCAAGCCCGACTTCATCTTCAACACCATCAACGGCTCGTCGAACGTCGGCTTCATCAAGGCGTACTACGACGCCGGCCTCAAGGCGGAGACGACGCCGATCATCTCGGTGTCGATCGCCGAGGAGGAGGCGCCGGCCATGGGCCACGAGGTCACCGGCCACTACGCGTCCTGGAACTACTTCCAGTCGCTCAAGACCCCGACCAACCCGAAGTTCATCGAGAGTTGGAAGGCCTACCCCAACAACAGCGGCGTCACCTCCGACCCGATGGAGGCCGCGTACATCTCGCTGTACCTGTACAAGGCCCTCGTCGAGGCGGCCGGCTCGTTCGACGTGGACAAGGTGAACGCCGCGGCGAAGGCGAACACCATCACGTTCGACGCGCCCGAGGGCAAGGTCACGCTCGACGGCAAGAACCACCACATCTCCAAGCCGGGTCACATCGGCAAGATCAACTCTCAGAACCAGTTCGACATCGTCTGGGCCTCTGACAAGTTCATCGACCCGGACCCGTACCTCGAGAAGTACGACTGGTTCCCCGCGGACGTCCGCAAGCAGCTCGTGGACGCGGCGGGCTGATCGCCCGGCCCCTCCCGTGAGCGCGGGGTTGCGTGTCGCCTGCGGCACGCAACCCCGCGCACCCGGACCCGATTCGGCGAAGCTCGCGAGCCGAACATCAGGCAATGCCCCGCACCGTCCAACCCCCGCACAGAGAGCGAGAGCACGTGGACGCACTGATCCCACCGCTGCTGAACGGCAGCGCACAGGGTGCGCTGCTCCTGCTCGCCGCGCTCGGCCTCTCGCTCACGTTCGGCCAGATGGGCGTGATCAATATGGCCCACGGCGAGTTCCTCATGGTCGGCGCCTTCACCGCCTACCTCGTCCAGCAGGTCATCACGTCGAGCGACCTGTCGATCCCGGTCGCGCTGCCGGTCGCGTTCGTTGTCGCCGGCCTGCTCGGCCTCCTGCTGGAGGTCGGCATCATCCAATGGATGTACCGCAGGCCGCTGGACACCCTGCTCGTCACGGTCGGCGTCAGCCTGATCCTGCAGCAGGCGGCACTGCAGATCTTCCCGTCCCAGGGCGTCCCGGTGGAGAAGCCCCACTGGCTCGACGGCCAGCTCAACATCCTCGGCTACGACTGGCCGCTGCGGCAGGTGTTCACCATCCTGCTCACGAGCGTCTGCGTGGCCGCGCTGGCGGCCTGGCTCAAGTACTCCTCGTTCGGCCGCCGCATCCGGGCGACCGTGCAGAACCGGGACCTCGCCGAGACCGCGGGGATCTCCACCCGCACCGTCGACCGGCTGACCTTCTTCGTCGGGTCGGGTCTGGCCGGGGTCGCGGGCGTGGCCGCGTCGCTCATCGGCGGCACGAACTCCCAGATGGGCGTGCAGTACATCATCCCGGCCTTCCTCGTCGTCGCCGCCGGTGGCATCGGCCAGCTCAAGGGCACCATCATCGCCGCGTGGGTGGTGGGCGTGGCCCTCTCGTACTTCGCCTACTGGACGACCGGCAGCTTCGCGCAGGTGCTCGCCTTCATCCTCGTGATCGTCTTCCTGCAGCTGCGCCCGCAGGGCCTGTTCACGGTGCGAACCAGGAGTCTGGCATGACCAAATCGAAGCCCTGGCTTTCCCTCAGCGGCATTGGGGTGTTCGCCGTCCTGCTCCTCGCGGTCGCGCCCCTCGTGCTCACCGATCACTGGCTCAACAACCTCGGCAAGTACTGCTGCTGGGCGATCGTCGCGGTCGGCATCGGCCTGGCCTGGGGTCGGGGCGGGATGCTCGTGATGGGGCAGGGGGTGTTCTTCGCCCTCGGCGCCTACTCCATGGCCATGCACCTCACGCTGGAGACCGCGGGTGACCGGATCCCCCGGTTCATGGTGCTCTACGACCCGCTCGCGCCGCTCCCGGCATTCTGGGAACCGTTCCGCAGCCCGGTGTTCACCCTGTTGTCGATCGTGGTACTCCCGGTGGTCCTGGCCGGCATCCTCGGCTTCGCGCTGTTCAAGCGCCGCGTGAAGGGCGCGTACTTCGCGATCCTCACGCAGGCGCTCGCCGTCGCGCTGGCCACCCTGATCAGCTCCACGATCCGCGAGACCGGCGGCGACACGGGGCTCAGCTCCTTCAAGTACTTCTTCGGCTTCGTGCTGAACGACCCGGCGAACAAGGTCATGGTGTATCAGATCGCGGCCGCGCTGCTCATCGTGTGCCTGTTCGTGGTGTGGCAGCTCTACCGCAGCCGCTTCGGTGAGCTGCTTGTCGCGACCCGGGACGCCGAGGAGCGCGTGCGCTTCCTCGGCTACGACCCGGCCAACATCAAGCTCGTCGCCTTCGTCGTCTCCGCGCTGATGGCAAGCATCGGCGGCGCGATGTTCGTGCCCCTCGTCGGCATCATCACGCCGGCCGAGATCGGCGCCGCCGCCTCGATCCTCATGATCGCGGGTGTCGCCTTCGGCGGGCGCGCCTCGCTCTTCGGGCCCGCGCTCGGCGCGATGGCGGTCGGCTGGGGGCAGTCGAGCCTCGGCTCCACCTGGCCCGAGGGCTGGACCTACATCCTCGGTCTGCTGTTCATCGTCGTCATCCTCTTCCTGCCGAAGGGCCTGACGTCGCTGCCCGCCAGGTTCATGGCAGCGCGCCGGCGCACCGGCGTCCAGCCCGCCCCGGCGCCCGCC
Source organism: Luedemannella flava (assembly GCF_039528515.1). Taxonomy (NCBI): domain Bacteria; kingdom Bacillati; phylum Actinomycetota; class Actinomycetes; order Micromonosporales; family Micromonosporaceae; genus Luedemannella; species Luedemannella flava. The sequence continues at coordinate 28,154 of NZ_BAAALT010000156.1, read as the reverse complement.
GCCCCGGAACTCGCGGAGGTGAAGTCATGACCGAACGCAGGGGAGGTGGCGGCATGACAGATGACTCGCTCGTTGTCACGGATCTCCGGGTCGAGTTCTCGGGTTTCGTCGCGGTGGACGGCGTGTCCTTCGACGCGCACCCCGGCGAGGTCCGGTTCCTCATCGGCCCGAACGGCGCCGGCAAGACGACCTGCATCGACGCCATCACGGGGCTGTCGCGGGCCACCGGATCGGCGAGGCTCGGCGAGCGGGAGCTGCTCGGCAGGCCGGTGCACAAGATCGTCCGCCTCGGGGTCGGCCGCACGTTCCAGACGGCGAGCGTCTTCGACGAGCTCTCGGTGCTGCAGAACCTCGACATCGCCGCCGGACTCCACCGTCGCTCGACCTCTCTGCTGCGGGCCCGGCGTGGCGTCGACGCGTCGGTCGAGCAGGCGCTGGAGGAGACCGGACTCGCCGGCGAGCTCACCACGCCGGCCGGCATCCTGTCGCACGGCCAGAAGCAGTGGCTGGAGATCGCGATGCTGCTCGTGCAGGACGCGAGGGTGCTGCTGCTCGACGAGCCGGTCGCCGGCATGAGCCACGACGAGCGCACCGCGACCGGCGAGCTTCTGCAGCGCATCGCGGCGAAGCGCACGGTGCTCGTGGTCGAGCACGACATGGACTTCATGCGCCGCTTCGCCACGCGCGTGACGGTGCTGCACCAGGGCAAGGTGCTCTCGCAGGGCACGGTGGCCGAGGTGCAGGCCGACCCCAAGGTGCAGGAGGTCTACCTCGGCACCGCGGGAGCCGCGACCACGGCCGCCATGGCGGTCGTGCCCGAGGCGGCGGCCGGGACGCACACGGCGGAGGAGGACTGACATGCTCGAGCTCACCGACATCGAGGCCGGCTACGGGCGCACGCAGGTGCTGCACGGCGTGACCGTGCCGGCCGGGAAGGTCGTGGCCGTGCTCGGCCATAACGGCGCCGGCAAGACGACCCTGCTGCGTCTCGCGATCGGGCTCATCAAGCCGTCGAAGGGCCGCGTGTTGTTCGACGGCGAGGACATCACGTCGCTCGCCCCCAACAAGCGCGTCGCCCGCGGCATGGCGTACGTGCCGCAGGGTCAGCAGGCGTTCGGGCAGCTGACGACGCTCGAGAACCTGCAGCTCGTCGCCGACGGGCGCCGGGGCGGCAAGGCGCTCATCGACGCGCAGCTGGCCCGCTTCCCCGCACTGGAGAAGTTCGCCACCCGCAAGGCCGGCCTGCTCTCGGGCGGGCAGCGCCAGCAGCTCGCGATCGCCCGCGCCCTCATCACCGAACCGAAGCTGCTCATTCTCGACGAGCCGACGGAGGGCATCCAGCCCACGATCGTCGCCGAGATCGAGCACACCATCATGCAGCTGGCTGACGAGGGCATCAACGTGCTGCTCGTCGAGCAGCACATCGGCTTCGCCCTCGAGGCCGCCGAGCGCTACGTCGTGCTCGCCTCGGGTTTCGTCGCGCAGACCGGCGAGGGAGGCTCGGCAGCCACCTCCACCGTGCGAGCCGCCATGGCGATCTGAGTCGACATGACAAGCGTTCCAAGCCCGCAACATAGCCGTAACACACGACCGGGAGGATGCGCGACACCGAGGTGCCTTAGGGGATGCCACTGTGTCGACGGACAACGCGCGCGCGGCCGCGGAGGACAGCCTCGAGGACTACGCCTTCCGCTATGTGCCGCGCACCTTCCGGCGCTGGAGCGCGGCCTCCGTCGGCGCGACCGCCCTCGGGTCCATCGCGTTCCTGGCCGATTTCTCGATCGGCGCGAGCATCGGCATCGACCACGGCACCCCCAACGCCGTGCTCGGCATCCTGTTCGCGTCGGTCATCATCGCCATGGTGGGTGTGCCCGTCGCCTACTACGCCGCCCGCTACAACCTCGACCTCGATCTCATCGCCCGGGGCTCGGGATTCGGCTACTACGGCTCGATCATCACGACGGTGATCTTCGCGGGCTTCACCTGCATCTTCTTCGCTCTGGAGGGCGCCATCATGGCGCAGGGGCTGCAGGTGGCGACGCGGATGCCGCTGTGGCTCGGCTATCTCATCTCGACCGTCGTCGTGATCCCGATCGTCATCTACGGCATGCGTGCGCTGGAGCGCCTGCAGTTCTGGACCACGCCCCTGTGGCTCGCCCTCGCGCTCCTGCCGCTGCTGTGGATCCTCGTCGCCGACCCCGAGGCGGTGAGCGCCTTTACCTCGTTCACCGGCAACTCCGACGGTTCGATCAGCTTCGGCGCCGTCGTCTCGAGCGCGGCCGTGTGCTTCGCCCTCACCCCGCAGCTGGCGGAGCAGATCGACTACATCCGCGCCATGCCGCCGCGCACGCCCTCGAACACCCGCTCGTGGTGGACGTCGTTCGCGTTCGCCGGTCCGGGCTGGGTCATCTTCAGCGGCACCAAGCAGGTGATCGGGGTGTTTCTCGCCGTCTACCTCCTGGTGAAGATCGAACCCAGCCTCGGGCACCAGGCGACCGAGCCGGTCAAGCAGTTCGTCGGGATGTACCAGACCCTCGTCCCCGACTGGCTCGCGATCGTTCTCGCCCTCGTGCTCATCGTGGTCGCGCAGGTGAAGATCAACGTGACGAACGCGTACTCGGGTTCGCTCGCGTGGTCGAACGTCTTCACCCGGATGGCGAAGCACTACCCGGGTCGCACGATCTTCGTGCTGTTCAACCTCGTGATCGCGTACGTGCTCATGATGATGGACGTCTTCACCCTCATCTCCTTCGTGCTGAGCCTCTACGCGAACGTCGTCATGGCGTGGCTCGTGACGATCGCCACCGATATCGCGATCAACAAGTGGCTGCTGCGCATCTCGCCGCGCTTCCCCGAGTTCCGCCGAGGCATGCTGCACGACTGGAACCCGGTGGGGCTCGTGTCGGTGGGGCTCGCCACGGTGCTGTCGCTGCTGGCGTTCTCCGGGCTGTTCGGGGCCGCCGTCAAGCCGTTCTCGGTGCTCATCGCGATCGGCGTCGCGATCGTCGCCACGCCGGTCATGGCGCTTGCCACGCGGGGCCGCTACTACCTCCGCCGCAGCTCCGACGGCATCGACTCCCCCCTGTTCGACGACGACGGCAACCCTTCGGGCGAGCGACTGCGCTGCCACGTCACCGGGTACACGTTCGAGCGGCCGGATATGCTGGCCTCGGCTGAGCGGGGACCGCACGGCGAGGTGCAGTACGTCTCGTCGCTGGCGCTCACGCTCGACGACTCTGATCGCTACGTGCTCCCGCCGGAGGTCACCAGACCCCCGCACAGGGTGACCGTTCGAGGGAGGGGGACGTGATGGGGCGCACGTCGCGTGTATTGCGCGAGGAGTTTCCATCGCTGCGTTCGCGGCTGCCGACGTTGTGGACCAACTCGTGCTTCGTTGCCCCCACCGCACGGGCCGTGTGTACCCACGGTCGCAACCGTCGGTCCAAGCACCGTGAAGCGGTACGCGGCCAGCTCGGCCGGCTCAACGCACGCGTCCGCGCTCGGCGGGCCGACTTTGCAGCCCAGACCGCGGTGCGGCTTCTCCGCAGCCACGGACTCGTGGTGGTCGAGGACCTGGGGATCAGGAACATGACGGCCAGTGCGAAGGGCACTGTCGACCATCCCGGCCGTAAGTTCCTGCTCGCCGTCGAGCATGCGGCGCGTTACCACGGCGCGACCGTCGTCAAGGTTAATCCTGCGTACACGTCGCAGACCTGTAACGCCTGTGGGCATGTCGCCCGGGAGTCCCGCGAGAGCCAAGCGGTCTTCCGGTGTGTTGCCTGCGGGCATCGGGCGCACGCCGATGTGAACGCGGCGAAGAACATACTGGCCGCCGGGCTGGCGGTTACTGGGCGTGGAGACCTCGCCGTTGGGCGGTCTGAGAAGCGCCAACCACCCGAACGGCTTGCGGCGTGAACGCGCCTCAGCCACGGGAGTCCCCCGCCTCTAGGCGTGGGGAGGAGGCCAAGGAGGAGTCGGTCGACACCGCGACCGCGATTCTCGCGAGCGCTGCGGTGCTGCTGCGCGAGCACACGTTCGACGACATCTCCTACCGCGCCCTCGCCGACGAGGTCGGCATCTCGGAGCGCACGATCTACCGCCAGTACCCCACGCGCGCGCACCTGCTCGCCTCGCTCTCGAACTGGATCGAGCAGACCTGCTTCCCACTCCCGCCGTTCGTGACCGTGTCCGACTTCCGCGCCGCCGTGCACGAGCGCTTCCGCGCGTTCGACGCGTCGCCCGCGTACGCGTACGTCGGCGCCCGGGCGTCCGCGATCTCGCCGACGCTCGATACCGAGCCGGCCTACATCACGCGTGCGATCGAGGCGATGCTCGAGGTGGCGGCGCCGACGCTCAACCGACGGGATCGGCGGCGCGTCGCGGCATCCCTGCGCTACTTCTCGTCGGCGATGTTCTGGGCGCGCCTGCGCACGGGCTTCGACCTGGACGCCGGCGAGATCTGCGACGCCTTCGACCGCGCCGTGGACACGGTGCTCGCGAAGCTGCCCGACGCGACGTGGGCGCAGCCGTGACCGAGCGTAGCGAGGGAACCAGGAAGCTCAGCCTCGAAAGGTCACGACGCCGGGGGAGCGAAGCGGAGGAGGCGTCGTGACCGGGTCGACGACCGTCCCGGCGTTGAGCGGCACGCAGGCGGCGATCCTCGCCGCCTACGCCGAGCTGATCGAGGAGGTCGGCAGCGACGACGTGTCGTACCGGGTCATCGCGCGCCGGGCCGGCATCGCCGAGCGTACGGTGTTCCGCAACTACCCCACGCGCGTCGACCTGCTGCTGGCGACCGCGGCGTGGATCGAGGCGACGGTGTTCGCCCGTGAGGAGTCGCACTCGATCTTCGACATCCCCCTCGCGATCCGCGACGCGATGCAGCGTTACGACGTGCGGCCGGAACTCGCGCACGTCGTCGCGGAGACGGCGATGCGCGGCGTGAGCGGCGCGGCGCCGTCGCCCGGCCGGACGCGGCTCGAGCGGCTGCTCGACGCCGAGGTGCCGTCCCTCGACGCGGCGGAGCGCAGGGCGGTCATCGCGGCGCTGTCGCACCTCGACTCCGTCGGGGCCTGGGTGACGTTCCGCCGCGAGTTCGGCATGGACGGGCGTGACATCGCCGACGCCGCCGCGTGGGCGGCGGAGGCGGTGCTCGACAGCATCCGCGACCGCGTCGCCCCGTAGGTGTCGGTTTAGGGGTTTGTCCGCATCGTGGCCCGGGCCGGTCGGTCCGGGCCACGACGGTGCTCGGGGATAGACGACGGCGAGGTTCGCCGGTACCGTGAGAGCGCTCTCTCACCGCTGATACTCCCGTAAATATGCAGCAATAGGAGATACGCATGTCCTCCGTCCCACCCCGTCTCCCCAACCCCGCGCTGAGCCGGCGGGGCCTGTTCGCGGCGGCGGCGCTGACCGCGGCCGCTCCCGCCGTGGCGATGGCACTGCCCGCGTCCGCCGCCTCGGCCCACGGCGCCGGGGAGCCCGGCCGGCTCGTCGACAAGGGCCTGGCCGAGCCCGTCAACCGGGCCTTCGGCTACCTCGACACGGTGCAGGACGCCTACGTCACCGGCGCCACGCCGCGCCTGCTGCAGAGCTACAACAACGAGTCCGGCCTGATGACCACCGCGTTCGTCTACGACAACGCGCTTGCCGTGATTGCGTACCTGTCCCGGCCGACCGCCGCCAACGTGGCCCGGGCCAAGCTCATCGGCGACGCGTTCCTGTGGATCCAGGGCAACGACGAGGCGCACAGCGACGGCCGCGTCCGGCAGGCCTACGCGGCCGGGCCGATGCTGTTCTACGGCTGGTGGCCGTACTTCCCGGGGCTGGTCCGCGAGGACGGCAAGGCCGCGTTCCTGTGGCCGTTCGGGTTCAGCGGCTCGGCGGTCGGCGACGTCGCCTGGGTCGCGCTGTCCCTGACCCACCTGTACGCGCACACCCGCCAGCGCAAGTACCTCGACGGAGCCGTCGCGGCGAGCGAGTGGATCGTCAACACGGCCGTCTCGCCGTACGCGTACGGCGGCTACCACGGCGGCGTGCAGGGCGACGGCGTCACCCCGCAGCGCTGGTGCTCCACCGAGCACAACATCGACGTGTACGGGCTGTTCACCCTGCTCGCGCGCTACACGAAGGACCGCGCCTGGGCGCGGCGGGCCGACGTCGCCGGCGACTTCGTCCGCAGGATGTTCAACAAGCGCGGCGGCTACTACTGGACGGGCACGCTCGGCTCGAACCCGGCCGACGACCCGAACCTCATCAACACGGCGATCCTGCCGGAGGACGTCAACACCTGGGCGTACCTGAGCCTCGGCGACCGGGCGCACGCCGGCGCCATCGACTGGACGGCCCGCAGCCTGGCCGTCACCGACACCCCGGCCGCGCCGAACTCGCAGCTGCCGGCGGGCGTGACCGTCTCCGGCGTGACGTTCAGCGACATGGCCAAGACGCTGACCGGCCCGGTGCCCAACGGCACGGGGAACAACAACCAGTCGGCGGTCTGGCTGGAGGGCAACGGCCACATGGCCGCGGCGCTGCTCGCCCGCGACGCCCACGGCGACCGTAGGCGCGCCGTGGAGTACCTGCGGCAGGTGGTGGTCGCGCAGACGTCGCTCGGTGGCGGGCAGACGGTCGGCCTGACCTCGGACCCGGCCGACGGCCGCCTGTCCAACCCGGGCGACGGCGGCACCTGGACGGGCACGCCACTGCCGGCCGGCGGGGGCGTGGTGTCGGCCAGCAGCGCGTTCGACACCGGCTTCGGGTTCGGGTACTTCCAGCGCCAGCACGTCGGCGCGACGAGCTGGTTCCTCATCGCCGCCACGGGGACGAACCCGTACCGCGTCTGAGGATCCGCGCCGGCCGGGCTGGTCGCCAGCCCGGCCGGCGCGGGCGTGCTAAAAGGCGTCGCCACGCCGGGGCGCGCTGGCTAACCTGCCGTCCATGAGCTCCCTTGCGCGCCACCTGGTGACCCCCGCCGAAACCGGNCGGGCTGGTCGCCAGCCCGCCCGGCGCGGGCGTGCTAAAAGGCGTCGCCACGCCGGGGCGCGCTGGCTAACCTGCCGTCCATGAGCTCCCTTGCGCGCCACCTGGTGACCCCCGCCGAAACCGACCCGGCGCTGCGCACGCTGAGCGAATGGACGCCGGCCGACGCGCCCGCCGGCGGGCTCCATCCGGGGGACGTGGGCTGGCACCTGCGGTTCGACGACGCGGCTGTTCTCCTGTGGACGGACGACGCCGCACCGGTCGCCGTCGGCTACCTCGACAGCTCCGTGCTGCGGGTGACCGCCGCTCCCGGCGCCGATCCCGGGGCGCTGGCGGCCGACGCCGAGCGACTGCTCGACCCGGGCGACGCCTGGGTCGACGGCCTGCCCATGCCCGGGTGGGAGCGCGAGCAGGACAGCTGGCTCGTCATGTCGTGGGCCCCGCGGCCGGTCTCGAGCCGCGCCGGGCCGGTCGACGCGGCCGACGCGGCCGACCGGGTGCTGGTGCAGCGTTCGGCCTTCGAGAAGTCCACGTTCACGGTCGAGCGCTGGCACACGATGAAGCAGTCGCCGGCTGGCGGTATGGCCGTGGAGGCGCTCGTGCGCACGCCCGCGGGGGCACCCGCGGCCGCCGCCACCGGCTGGTTCGCGGGCGTGGGCAGGTGCGGACTGCTCGAGCCGGTCGGCACCCATCCGGACCATCGCGGGCACGGCTACGGTCGCGACGCCGTACTGGGTGCGTGCGCGGCCCTCGCCGACCGGGGGGCGAGCGCGGTCGCGGTCGTCACGCCGTCGGCGAACACGGCCGCCGTGGCGCTCTACCGGTCGGCCGGGTTCACCGTCGTGCGGGAGAACCGCGACTGGGTCCGCACGCACGCTCCACTATGACCAGATCGTGCCCAGCACCCTGCCCTCCACGGCGTCCTCGCGGACCGACCCGAACGTGCGGGAGTCGATGGAGATCTCCCGGTGGTCGCCGAGCACGAAGATCTCCCCGTCCGGCACGGTGACCGGTTGGCAGTCGGCCGCGGGCCGTTCGCCCACGCCGGCGGCGGTGACCGTGCCGGCCGGCAGGTAGCTCTCGTCGACCGGGTCGCCGTTGCGGGTCAGGTGGCCGCCCGCGCAGGACATGACGTCGCCCGGCAGCCCGACGACCCGCTTGATAAAGGTCTTGTCGGTGGAGACACCGTCGTCGCGGGTGAACGTCACGATGTCGCCGTACTCCAAGCCCGTGATCCGGAAGCCGATCCGGTCGACCAGTACGCGGTCGCCGATGGCCAGGGTCGGCTCCATCGAACCGGACGGGATGTAGCTCACCGACAGGGCGACGTGGTTGACCAGCGTCAGGGCGCCCAGTGTCACCAGGAACGTGGCCAGGACGCTGACCACCGGGCGCAGCGGGCGGGGGACCGCGGCGATCATCCGGGACTCCGGCAGGTGCCGCAGGCGGTCGCGCCACGCGGTCCACGCGCCGCTCACCGCCCAGCGCAGCCGCTGCCGACCCCCGTCGACCTCGTCCAGCTCGCGCAGCATCGCCTCGCCCCACTCGGTGCCGTGGGCGGACCGCCCGCGCACCGCCCAGGTCAGCAGCGCCCGCGCCGCGCGCGCGGCCGCGCCGCCGGCGGGCTCCGGGTGGTCAACCGGGTCGTCCGAGCGGCCGGCATCGAGCGGACCGGTCCCGGCGCTCATGAGGCCGTCCTCGGGTGGGCGGCGGGTCGCACCCGGCTGGCTGGCGCCGGCGTGGCCTGCGCGACACGGTCGCGGGCCAGGGCCGTGCCGTCGGGGGTGAGCTGGTAGGCGTGGCGGGGCGGCCGACCCGGGGTGGTGGCCTCCTCCCAACGGGTGGTGAGGAGCTCGCGCTCCGCGAGGCGCATGAGGATCGGGTAGAGGGTGCCCGACGGCAGGCCGGTGCGCTTGCTCAGCGCGTAGCCGTAGTGCCAGCCCTCGGGGTCCTCCAGCAGCGCCGCGAAGACGCGCAACGTCTGCGGCGAGGTGTCGGGACGTCGTGGCATATTGAAACTCTACATATGAAGGGTTTCGATGGCAACGCCGTACTCAGGTGGTTGGCCTCTGTTTACGCAGCGCGGCGGCCGCGCCCCACGCGAGCGCCCCTACCGTCGGCGACGGCGCCGCCACAGGGACGGAATGTACGGGTGCAGCCACACCGCCGCGGGAATGAGCGCGAGCCCGATCGCCACGACGTACGCGCCCAGGTAGTGGTGGTCGAACATGGACCGGTTGCCGTCCACCTGCGAGGCGTTGATGCCGAAGAACGAGACGAGCAGCGTCGTCGGCACCGCGATGATGGTGACCGTGCTCGCGGCGAGCGCGTTGCGCCGTTGCTGGCGCAGGTCGGCGTCGCGGCGCTCCCGGGCGGCCCGCTCGGCCACCTCGCGCTCCCGGATGTCGATCGCCATGATCTCCGACCGGATGCTGCCGGCGAGCTGCGCGAACATGTCACTGAGCGTGTCCGCCTGCTTGGGCAGGTCCATCGCCTGGTAGAGCGCCGAGAAGAAGCTCTCGATGCGCATCAGCGGGAACTCCACGCTGAAGGTCAGGTCGAACTCCAGGTTGCCGAGGTGGTCGACGAGCACCTCCATGTCGGCGCGCTGCTGCGTGCCGATCTCCTCGCGCTGCTGGTTGTGGCGGAAGTCGCGCACCCGCCGGTGCGCCTCGTGCCAGATCTGGCGGAACCGGCACGCCGTCCCGACCGCCTGCACGGTGGACAGGAAGATGCTGTCGCGCAGGAAGTCCTCGTGCCCGTACAGCAGGCTGGCGTAGGGGGTGATCGCGCCCAGCGTGCGGCCCTGGTTCAGCTCCGGGGGGCGCACGACCGGGGCGAACTCCTGCCGGTACGGCGGGTCGCGGCGGTAGAGCGCCTGGGCCACCACGTCGTCGGTGGGCAGCGGGTCGCCCGGCTCGCCGGCGAACACGATCATGTGGCGTTCCGGCAGCAGCGGCAGCGTCTCGCCGGGCAGCGTCAGCTCCTCGGCGCCCGTGGCCGCCGCGCGCAGCGCGATGTGGTCGGACAGCAGCAGCCCGTCGATGGTGAAGCCCGCGTAGATGAACGCCTCCAACGCGGCGGACGTCGGGGCGGCGTCCGTGTCGAGGGCGGGCAGCCGCAGGTCGAGGGTGACCGCCGCGACGACGCTGTCGGAGGGCAGCGCGAACAGCCAGAACTGCACGTCGACGAGGGTGCCGTCGGGGAGTGGCTGGTCGAGGACGAAGCGTGCCACCGGCTCGTGGTGCAGCTGACGGGGGAGCTGGTCGCGGTAGAAGTCGTAGAACTCGGTGAGCCGGCCCAGCTCCAGCGTCGGCCGGGTGTCCTCGGTGGCCGGCTCGTGGTGGCGCCATTTGGTCGCGTAGATGCCGATGATCCTGGTCGTCACCGTACCCCCGTCGCCCACGTGCCGGTGCCTCCAGTTCTATCGACTGTGGACCGTCCCTGGCGTCGCCCGTTCGGCCGAGGATCTCGTGACTAACCTCCTAGGATGCTTTAGGTGATGTGGCGCTCACGTCAGGCGCAGGCCGCGAGCAGGCGGGCCAACTCGACCGGCCGGCTGACCATGGGCCAGTGACCGGAGTCCAGGTCGATGAGGTCGAGGTGCTTGGCGCGGGCGAGTTCGGGCAGTTCGCCGGCGTCGATCCACTCCCGTGCCTGGGCCGGTGAGAACTCGGGACAGACGAGCGTGACGGGGACGTCGAACCGACGCTCGTCCGTCAGCCGGACGACGCCCCGCGCGACCCCCTCGGGCACGGGGATCGCGGCGTCGGCGATGGCCCGCCGGGCCTGCTCGTCGAGGTCCGCCGTGTCCGCGCCCTCGAACGGGGCCCAGCCGGGGAACGGCATGACGCCGTCGGTCACCGGGAAGAAGTCGGCGTACGGCTGGCCGTCGGCGGACGGGAAGCCGCCGATCAGGACGGTCCGGGCGACGCGGTCGGGCCGGGCGTCGGCGGCCAGCCAGGCCAGGGTGCAGGCGGCGGAATGTCCCACCACGACCGGCCCACCGTCCGCCCCGTCGACGGCGGCCAGCACGGCCGTGCGCTGGTCGTCGAGCGTGGCCGAGACCGCTCCGTCGCCCTGCCCGGGGAGGGTCACCGGCACGGGACGGTGGCCGAGCGAGGCGAGTTCGTCCGCGACGCCGTCCCAGACGGACCCGCTGAGCCACAGGCCGCCGATGAGCACCATATCCATGGTCACTGCCTTCCTGACGTGGGTTCCCCGCCACGCTAGAACCTGTTCCGGACGATCGGCTTCCGGTTAATGTGATGCCGTGCCGAGCGACCTCAGCCCGACCGCGCGTGCCCTGCGCACACTGGAGATCCTGCGGGCCCGGCCGGGCACCACCGCCGACCAGCTCGCCGGGCGGCTGGGTGTCACGGAACGGGCCGCGCGCCGGTATATCGGGATCCTCCGCGAGGCCGGCATACCGGTGGAGTCCATCCGGGGCCCGCACGGCGGGTACCGGTTGGGTCGTGGCACGCGGCTGCCGCCCGTCGTGTTCAGCCAGTCGGAGGCCCTCAGCCTGGTCATGGCGGTGCTCGACGGTCAGCCGGCCGCCGTCGACGGCGACGACATCGTCGGCTCCGCGCTGGGCAAGGTCATCCAGGCGCTGCCCGAGAGCGTCGGCCGCCAGGCCGCCGCGCTGCGCGCGCATGCGGCCGCCGCCCCCGACCGGAACGCGACCCGACCGGATCCCGCGATCACGAGCGCGCTCGTCGCGGCCAGCGCGGCCCGACGGTGCGTCGTCGTGTCCTACCGGGGCGGGTCGGGCGACGAGTGGTCGGGCGAGGTCGACCCGTGGGCCGTCGTCGTGCGCTACGGGCGCTGGTACCTGCTGTGCCGGTCGCACCGCGCCGACGCGGTCCGCACGTACCGGGTCGACCGGGTCAGCGCGGTCGAGCAGACGACCCGCGGGTTCACGCCGCCCGACGACCTCGACCCGGTCGCCACGCTCGAGGAGAACCTGGGCACCGGCTGGCAGTTCGCCACCCGCGTGGTGTTCACCGCCCCGCTCGCCGAGGTCACGCCCTGGATCCGGCCACCGATGGGGCGGCTCGAACCGCTCGGCGACGGATGTGTGCTCATCGGCAGCACCCGCAACCCGACCATGTACGCGCAGGAGTGGCTCGCCAACATCCCCGTCGACTTCCGCGTCGAGGGCGGCCCGCAACTGCGGGCCCCCCTCGCGACGCTCGTCGGGCGCCTCACGGCCGCCCTCGCGGAGTAGGAGTCGGCGAATAACTTCCTAGGACGCTCTAGTGGGCGTGACCTCCGTCCAGAGGCGCACATGGATGCCCCCGGAATGGCCGTGGCAACGCGGGGCAGGAGCCGGCGTCAGGTGATCGACGGCGGCCAGCGGTGTCCGCGCCACTCGTCCCATGTCACGAAGCCGGCCGGTGGGTCGTCAATAGGTTCGCTGCCGTCGAGCTCGCCCGCCGTGGGAACGTCGAAGTTGGCAGCCCATTCGGCGAGCTCCTCGTCGGACATGGGCCAGGTGGTGTCCGGCGCTTCGGCCAGGCGCTGATCGGCTCGTCTGCGTTGCTCGGCAGGGGTGAGCTCGAAGTATCGCAGCTCCACCGTCGCGCCCAGGTCCGCTGCCGCCCGGCGTAGCGCCGAGCGCTCGTCCCGACTCCAGAGGCCGAAGTCGATCACGACGTTGTTGCCGAGTTCGAGCGCGCGGATCCCGATCTGGATGAGCCGTCCTTCGATCACGTCCGAAGCCGACTCCGGATTCTCGTGCCCGTACAGGGCCTTCATCCATTCGTCCTTCGTGAGACGAAGTGCCTGGTACTCGATCTCGATGCGCCGGGCGGCGGTGGTCTTCCCGGCGCAGGGGAGTCCCACCGTCAGGAACAGCGTCGGTTGCCTCATCATGACCCGCTCAACCTAGGTTGATGATGACCGTCCGGAGGTCGGTCATGTCCCGCAGCTGGGCCATGCCGCCGACCCGTCCCCAGCCGGTGCGGGTCCCGGCCGCCCCGCCGAACGGCTGGGCGCCCTCGAAGTAGTCGGTGGACTCGTTCACCACCACCGAGCCCGCCCGTAGCTGCTCGCCGTACCGGAAGGCCCGGCGCAGCGACCGGGTGAAGACGGCGGCCTGCAGCCCGAGGTCGGAGTCGTTGGCCAGGCGCAGGATCTCGTCGTCGCCGCGGCCGGTCAGGACAGGTAGCACCGGGCCGAAGCTCTCCTCGGCCGCCACCCGCATCTGTGGGGTGACGCCGTCCAGCAGCGTGTACTCGTAGTAGAGCCGGGTCGGGTAGCCGGCCGCGCGCGCACCACCGATGACCGGCTCGGCGCCGAGCGCCACCGCGTCGGCGAGGTGGCGGTCCATCTTCGCCGCGGTCGGCTCGTTGTTCAGCGGGCCGAGGGTGGTGGCGGGGTCGAACGGGTCGCCCAGGCGCACCGTCTTCGCCGCCTCGACGCAGGCCGCCAGGAACTCGTCGTGCACGGCGGCGTCCACGATGACCCGCTCGCTCGCGCAGCACACCTGGCCCGCGTTCCAGGACGCGCCGTAGGTCGCGGCCGCGACGGCCGCCGCGCAGTCCGCGTCGGCGCACACGATGAGTGGGCCGTTGCCGGACATCTCCATGATGGAACGCTTGAGCCCCATCGTCGCGACGATCCGCTCGCCTGTCCGCGAGGAGCCGACGAACCCGATCGCGTCCACCCCGGGATGGCGCACGAGCGCCGCACCGGTGGACCCGGCGCCGGGCAGGATCGAGACCAGGCCCGGTGGCGTACCCGCCTCGGCGAGCAGGTCGCCCAGCGCCAGACAGGCGAGCGGGGTGAGCTCCGGCGGTTTGGCCACGATCGCGTTTCCGGTGGCGAGCGCCGGGCGATGAACTCACACATGATCATGAGGGGGAAGTTCCACGGCGTGATGCCCGCCCATACGCCGACCGGGGCACGGAAGGTGAACATCCGCTTGTCCCGGGACGTGCTGGGAATCGTCTCGCCGTAGAGTCGCTTCGCGTCCTCGGCCGAGTCGACGAACAACGCGGCGCTGTCGTGGACGTCGTCGCGGGCCTCGGCCAGCGGCTTGCCCTGCTCCAACGTGGTCAGTCGGGCCAGTCGTTCGGCCTGCGAGGCGATCAGGCCGGCGATGCGGTGGCACAGTTCGGCCCGCTCGTGGACGCTCCACTGCCGGTAGTCGTCGAACGCGGCCCGGGCCGCCGCCACCGCCGCGTCGATGTCCGACCCGGCCGGCACGGGCAGGTCGGCCAGGTGCTCCCCGGTCACCGGGCTGTTCACCGCGATGACGGTGTCGCCGGATCCCGCGGTGTAGGTCCCGGCCAGGAAGTGCTGCGCGACCTCTGGCATGCCCGTCGACCTTCCGTGAGTGCTGTGCGCACTTCGTACCACGTGTGTGCCGCCCATGGCGGATTCACCACTGACGTCGGCAGAGGCATCCCACCATGGGCGGCACAAACCGTGGGCTACCGGGCGGCGACGTGTTTCTGGTGGTAGGTACGGACCAGGTCCTCGATCGTGGCGCGGAGCTCGATGAACTTCGGGGTTCGCTTGACCGTCAGGTCGCGGTCGTCGGGGAGGTCGACGGTGACGTCCGAGGCGACGCGGCCGGGGTCGGAGGCGAGAACCACGACGCGTTGGCCGAGGAAGATGGCCTCCTCGACGTCGTGGGTGACGATGAGGACCGTCTTGCCGGTGTCCGCCCAGATACGGCGCACCAGGAGCTGCATGTCCTCCTTCGTTTGCACGTCCAACGCGCCGAACGGCTCGTCGAGGAGCAGGACGTCCGGCTCGCAGGCGAGCGCCCGGGCGATGGCGACCCGTTGGCGCTGGCCGCCGGACAGCTGCTTGGGCAGCGCGTGCGCGAGGTGCGACAGGCCGGTCTCGGCGAGATACCACGCGACCCGCTCCGCACGTTCGGCGCGGGGGAGCCGACGTAGCAACTCCAACCCGAAGCCCACGTTGCGTTCGACCGTGCGCCACGGGTAGACCGCGCCGCTCTGCACCACGCAACCCCGGTCGGGGCCGGGGCCGGTGATCTCGACGCCGTCCAGTGTCAGGACGCCGCTGCTGGGCCGCTGCAGGCCCGCGACCAGTGACAGCAGCGTCGACTTGCCGGAGCCGCTCGCGCCCACGATGGCGAGCAGTTGCCCGCGCGGCACCGTGAGGTCGATCTGCTCCAGCGCGGTAACGGGACCGCGCCGCCCGGCGAAGACCATGCCCACGCCGGCGAGTTCGAGTGCGCCTCTCACACCCACCTCCCGATCCGGTCGCGCAGGATCCGCAGGGTGATGTCGATGGTCACGCCGATGAGCGCGATGACGACGAGTACCGCGAAGATCTGGTCGACCTGGCTGAACCGCGCGACCTTGGTGATCCGGTAGCCCAGGCCCGCGTCGGGGGCGATGAGCTCGGCGACCACCACGAAGTTGATGGCGGCCGCGGCGTTGACCCGGATGGCGTCGACGATGCCGGGCAGCGAGTGCGGGATGATCACCTTGCGGAGCACCTCGCCCACGCGGGCGCCGAGCGTGTAGGACACGTCGATGAGCGAGGTCGGCACCTGGCGCACCACGTCCGCTGTCATGACCGTGTTGAAGAAGACCGTGGCGAGCAGGATGAGGGTGATCTTCGGCGGCTCGCCCAGCCCCAGCCAGATGATCAGCAGGGGGATGAACGCGCCGACGGGCAGGTAGCGGACCAGGCCGATGACCGGCTCGAACAGCGACTGCGCCCCGCGGAACGTGCCGATCAGGATGCCCAGCGGGACGGAGATCGCGATCGCGGCGCCGAAGCCCCAGAACACCCGCTGGATCGTCGCCCACGCGTCGGTGAACAGCTCGCCGGTGGACGCCATCGCCACGATGGCCTTCCAGGTGGCCACGGGGGACGGCAGGAACTGCGGCGGGTCGACGACGCCGCTGGCGGACAGCGCCCACCAGCCCACGACCGGCCCCACGATCGACGCCGTGGCGAGGATCGCGCGCGTACGCCGCGACAACGGCGTACGCGGCCGCAGGAGGGCCGGCACCGGCCGGGCCGCACGGCGCCTGGGCAGCGCCGTCCAGCCCGACCGGGCGGGTGCGTCGGTGGTCACCGTGCTCACCCCGTGGCCGCCTTGACGAAGGCGTCGTTGAACAGGCCGTCCAGGGAGGGCTTCGACGGCGCGAGGCCGGTGTCGACGAGGAACTGGGCGATCTGCTCGGCCTGGTAGTTCAGGTTGGCCGGCGTGCTGCCCGGGGTGAACGCCGCGAGGTTCTGGTCCCGCGTGAAGATCGAGGTTCCCGCGTCGTACGCGGCGTAGTCGGCGTCGGAGACGCCGCCCTTCTTCGCCATGATGGAGATGGCCTCGGCCTTGTTGGCTGCGATCCACTCCAGCGTGTCGAACCAGGTGTCGACGACCGCCTGGACCGCCACCGGGTGGGCCTTCACGAAGTCGGCGGTGAAGACCAGGTGGTCGGGGATGGCGCCGGGGAAGTCCTTCGACGTGGCGATCGCCTTGCTGCCGGGCAGCGCGAGGGCGGTCGTGGTGAACGGCGCGAACGCGCCGACCGCGTCGACCTGCCCGCCGGCGAACGCGGCCGCGGCCGCGTCGGTGAGCAGCGGCTTGAGCGTGATGTCCTTCTCCGTGAGCCCGGCCTTCTTGAGGGCGAGCAGCAGCAGGTAGTGGTCGACCGTGTACTGCTCGACCGCGACGGTCTTGCCCTTGAGGTCGGCCACCGTGTTGATGCCCGGCTTCGCGATGATCTGGTCGTTGCCCGACGAGTTGTCGTTGACCAGGACGATCGTCTGCTTGGCGCCGCCGGACAACGACCCGATGGTGTCGTTGAGGGTCTGGCTGTTCGCGTCGACCTTGCCGGTGGACAGGGCGGTGAGGCTGTCGGTGTAGCTGTCGAAGTACTTCAGGTCGACCTTGACGTTGTTCTTGGCGAACAGGCCCTTCTCCTGCGCCACCTGCCACGGGAACCAGCCCGGCCACGCGCTGAAGGCGAGCGTGACGGTGACGGGGTCCGAGCCGCCGGCGACGGGCGGGTCGACCTGCTTGTCCTCGGCGCACGCGGCGCTCGCGACGAGCAGCGCCGCCGCGCCGAGGCCCGCCAGGGCGCGGGTCAACAAGGAACGCTTCATATCCGGTCTCCTATGCGTCATGCCCGGCGCTTCGGCAGGTGGCCGGCGCGGACCAGGCAGCCGAGGGTGTCGCAGATGACACGCGTGGCGATCAGGGACGTGATCTCAGCGTTGTCGTAGGGAGGGGAACACTCGACGACCTCGATGCCGGCGAGTGGCTTGGCGTCCGCGATGATCTGGATGAACTTGAGCACTTCGCGGGGGAGGAACCCGCCCGGTTCCGGCCAGCCGGTGCCCGGGACGAACGCGGCGTCGAGGCAGTCGACGTCGAAGGAGAGCCACACGGCGTCGGCGCCGTCCCAGGCGACCTCGAGGGCGCGCTCGGCGGCGGCCTCGATGCCCATCTCGACGCAGTCGGTGACCGTCATGATGGTGGTGCCGCGCTCGCGGCCGACCTTCACGCCGGGCCGCGGCGCCTGCCAGCCGCCGATGCCGATCTGCACGAGGTTCTTGGGCGGCACGTTCGGGATGTCGGTGGCGTGGAACCAGGGCGTGGTGTGCATGCGCTCGTCCAGGTCCGTCTCTTGTGTATCGACGTGCCGGTCGAAGTGAATGATGCCGAGGTTTCCGGTCATGTGCTGGGCAACGCCACGAACCGTCGGATACCCGATCGAATGGTCGCCGCCGAGCACCACGGGGAAGGCGCCGGACTCGTAGACGTGGGCGACAGCCTTGGAGATCTGGTCGAACGTCTTCTCGATGTTCGCGGGGATGGTGAAGATGTCCCCGAGGTCCGCGATGGTGATCGACTCACGCAGGTCGACACCCAGCTCGAACGAGTACGGCCCGTAGAGCGCCGAGATCTTGCGGATGCCCTGCGGCCCGAACCGGGTGCCGGAGCGGTAGGTCGTCCCGCCGTCGAACGGCGCGCCGAGCACGGCCACGTCGTACTCCCCGCAGCGGCGCACGTCCTCCAGGTAGGGGGCCTTGAGGAAGGTGTTGATGCCGGCGAAGTGCGGCAGCTCGCCGCGGGAGAACGTCGGGATGCGCTTGTCCACGATGGAGTCCGCGCCGGGCAGGCCGTATTCCAGGCCGCGGGCGATCTCCTCGTCCCACTTGGTGGTGGGCAGCTCCGCCTCGCGCTCGACGGCGTAGCGGGCCTCGGGTCCGTACTTGTCGTGCAGGTGGTGCGGGTTGTCGGGGTTCGCGTGGTGGTGGTGATGGAAGCCCATCGGTTCTCCCGGGTGGGACGGCCTGGCCCGAGCAACAGCCAGGTCTGGCTGTCTCCCGGGTTTTTGTCCCGCCGTGGAGTGGCCGACCGTTCGGACACCTGCGCCTCTCGGACCAGGCCCGCGAACCGCGGCGGAACCCTAGGCGCGCCCCACCAGGTGGTGAGTCGTCAGTAGTAGACCCCTGATCCGTTTCGATCTACGCCACAAACCGTTACGAACGTGTATCCGCACCCTCACCGGCTCGATGTCCGGCGCTGTGATCAGCGGCGGTCGGCGTACACGTAGGCGGCGATGCAGCCGGCGATGGCGACGGCACCGCCGATGAGCCAGGCGTACCAGGTCGCCGTGGCGACCCCGTTCTCGCTGTTGAGCCCGACCGCCGCCGCGAGGATGCCTACGACGGCGGTGAGCGTGACGTACCAGCCGACGACCACCAGGGACGCCGCCAGCACGGGGTGCGCGTTGTTGCGGCTGTCCGGGTGGAGCAGGCGGCGGTTCACCGGGTGCGACAGGCCGGTCACCATGGCGATCACCACGAACATGCCGACGGCGGCGCACACGTAGCCCGTCGAGCCCAGCTTGCCGCCCGCGATGAGGTCGCCGACGGAGATCACCCACCCGCATACCCCGACCGCGAGCACGCCGGACCAGACCAGGACGGTGCGGTTGGCGGTGCGGAGAGCGGGGTGAATGATCAAGGCCGTCATGGTGAAGACGGTAGAGTTCGCCGTCAATGCCCTGTGGATAGACTGCCGTCGTCGGCAGGGGGAGGCTCGATGCGGGGACGGTACCGACACCTGGAGCGCGTGCGCACGCTCGATCCGGTCGCGGACTGCGAGGAGATCTACGCCGCCGCCGTGCTGCGGGAGTTCCCGTGGGACATGCTGCTGGCGCTCAACCTGGCGTTCTACCGGACGTACGCGATCCCGTCGATCGCGACGCTCATCGCGGGCACCGGCGAGCTGACCGCGCGCCCGCGCAAGCGCGCCGACGACACGGCGATCCTCATGTACGAGATGATCATTCATGGGGTGGACAGCGAGCGTGGGCGCGCGTCCGTGCGCCAGCTCAACCGCATCCACCAGCGCTTCGACATCACCCAGGACGACTACCGCTACGTGCTGGCCACGCTGGTCGTCGTGCCGACCCGCTGGGTCGACCGGCACGGCTGGCGGCCGTTGTGCTGTCACGAGAAGGCGGCGACGGCGCAGTTCTACAGCCGGATGGGTCGCCGCATGAACATCAAGGACATTCCTTCGGGGTACGCCGCCTTCGCGGAGTTCTTCGACGATTACGAGCGACGGTTCCTGGCGCCGAGCCCGGCGGGCACCACGCTCATGAACGCCACGACGCAGCTGTTCAAGGGCCGGCTGCCCGGCCGGCTGGCCCGGTTCGCGCCGACGGTGGCCAACTGCCTGCTGGACCCGCCCGTGCGCCGGGCGGTCGGGGCCGCCGAGCCGCCCCTGCTGGCGCGCGCCGTCGTCGGCGCCAGCCTGCGGACCCGCGCGATGATCGTGCGGTGGTTCCACGGGCCGCGCGGGGTTCCGTTCATGGCCGACGGCATCAGGACGCCCTCCTACCCCGACGGCTACGCCATCGAGGCGGTCGGTCCGGCGTCCTGACCTCGGCTGAACGGCGGAGATCCACTCTTGTGCCGCCGTGCTGATATTGACGCATGACTGATGCAGCCCCTGCTGTGGCGCCGGACCGGTCCCGCCGCGTCGCCGTCTGGACCGTGCTCGGCTGGCACGCGTTGTACCTGGTCGCGCTCCTGGTCGCGATCGGGTCCGGGCTCGCCAACGACAGTGGTTTCGGCGACCTGGTCGCCATCGTCCTGGGGATCTACGGCGGCGGGCTGCTGGTCGTCAGCGCCCCGCTGGCCCTCGCGCTCGCGCGCCGGTTCACCCGGGACCGTGGTGCCGGCCCCGGTGCGGCCCTCGGTTGGGGCACCCTCGCGACGGCCATCGGCGCGGTCGTCGGCGTCGTGGTGGTCGGTGTGGTGATGCTGCTGATGCGCCTGGCGATGGGCGACGCCGGGCTCTGACGCGGCTGGTGACCAGGCAGTTCTAACGGGTGAACCCCATTGCGGGCGCGGTGCCGTCGGTGCTGAGCTGACGGGGTGCGATCTCGTGCGGAGGTGCGGATAGCGGGATCGTCGCCGGCGTGCGATCATGGCGCGCAATCCCGCAAGATCGACATGAGAAGGGCCGCCCGATGGCGCGAGCTCCGCACACGACGTCCCGCATCGGGGTCGCCGCCCTGATCGTCACACCACTGCTGGTAACCGTCGCGTGGGTCGGGGGCACCGCCCATGCCGGCGGCTGCGCCACCCGCGTACGCAGCGACGTCAACGGCGACGGCCGCCCCGACCTCGCGATCACCCAGCCGTTCCGGACCGTCGGCAGGAAGCCCAGCGGCGCGCTGCGGGTGCTCTTCGGCACGGCATCGGGCCTGACCACGGTCGGCAACCAGTACCTGGACCGGACGAGCGACGGCATCGCGCCGCTGGTCGGCGACGCCGTGGACGGCATCGGCGACGCCGTGGCGACCGGGTTCTTCGACGACGACTGCTACGCCGACGTCGCCGTCACGGTCGCCGGCGGGCAGGCCGACATCCTGGTCCTGCGCGGCTCGGCGAGCGGGCTCGACAGCGCCACGGCGCGGGCGTTCACCGTCGCCGACGTGCCCGGCGCCCCGATGGGCGCCGTCGGGGTGCTCGCCCTGGCCACCGGCGACGTCAACGGCGACGGATGGGACGAGCTGGCGCTGGGCGTGCCCGGCGACGGCTACGTGGTGCCGGGCGGCGGGGTGGGCGTGCTCTACGGCTCGGTCACGGGACTGTCCGTCGTGGACTCGCAGTTCTTCACCCAGGACAGCCCGGGCGTGCCGGGCGGCGGGGAGGGCGGCGACTGGTTCGGCGCCGCCGTCGTACTCGCCGACTTCAACGGCGACCGGCGCGACGACCTGGCCGTGGGAGTCCCGCTGGAGGATCTGGGCCGGGCCGAGAACACCGGCGCGGTCGTGGTGCTGCCCAGCGTCGACGGCCGGCTGACCGGCGCCGGCAGCCAGCACTGGACCCAGCACAGCCGGGGAATGCCGGGCGGCACGGAGTCGCGGGACAACTTCGGGGCCGCGTTGGCGGCCGGCGACGTGAACCACGACGGTCGCGCCGACCTGGCCATCGCGGCGCCGGAGGAGACGCTGCGCGGTCAGGAGGCGGCGGGCACGGTCACCGTGCTGCGCGGCTCGTGGCTGGGGCTGACGACCGCCGGCGCGACCGCGATCAGCCAGGACACCGCCGGCGTTCCCGACTCCGCCGAGCAGCTCGACATGTTCGGCGCGGCGCTCGCCTTCGGCGACTTCAACGGCGACGGGTACGACGACCTCGCGGCCGGCGCGCCCGGCGAGCGGATCGGCTCGCGCGGCTGGGCCGGTTCGGTCACCGTGCTCTACAGCGACCAGGGCACCGTCACCGGGGCCGGTGCCGACGTGTTCGCGCAGAGCACGTGGGGCGTGCCGGGCGACGACGAGGAGGACGACATGTTCGGCTACGCGGTCACCGCGATCGCCGGCCGGCCGGGTGCCGCGGCGAGCCTCGTCGTCGGCATCCCCGAGGAGGGCACCGCCGCCGTCGCCGAGGCGGGCGCCGTGGTCGTCCTCAAGGGCGGCCGCCGCGGCCTGACCGTCACGGGCGCCGTGGCGATCGTCGGCACCGAGCTGGTCGGCGGCACCCGGGGCGGCGGGCTGGGCCGGGCGCTCGCCTGACGTCAGTTGCCGGCGCTCTCGTAGCGGCGCAACCCCCGGTGGAACACCCACCGGGCCACGACGACGCAGTAGACCGCGACGACGGGCGTGAGCAGGCCGAGCTTCGCCGCGTCACCACGGTCGAGCAGCACGGCCACCGGGAAGAAGCTCGCGAACGCGAACGGGACGACCACGCCGATGACCAGCCGGACGCCGAGGGCGTAGATGGTGATCGGGTAGCGGGCCAGGTCCCCGACCTGGTGCAGGGCGTAGCCGAACACGCTGAACGGCCCGGCGATCCAGAACGACCCGGAGTTGGTGCCCAACGAGATCGCGGTCCTGATGACGATGGCGCTGATCAGGAGCACGACGCCGAGCAGCACGGTGCCGGCCGACCAGTCGACGCGGCTGTGCGCCACGCCCAGGCCCAGCAGGACGCCGCCGACGAGGATGTTGCCGGCCCCGTTGAGGCCGACGTCGCTGCCCATCACCTGCAACGCCACCGGGTACGGCCGGACCAGCAGGTAGTCCAGCTCGCCCTGGTTGATGCGCCGGGCCAGCCGCCAGCTGCCCTCGAAGAACAGCGAGCCGACCCCCTCGCCGAGGCTCACCATGGCGTACACGGTGACGACCTCCCAGAACGTCCAGCCGTTCAGGTGGGGGATCTTCGCGAAGATGGCGCCGAGGAAGACGACCCCGACCGCCTGGGTCATCGCCGCCGCGGCGATCATGATCCAGAAGTCGGCCTCGTACTGCAGGGCGGCCCGCAGGTGCGCGCCGAGCAGCCGCCGGTAGAGCCGGAGCGTGCGTCGCATCTCAACCCCCGTGGATCGTCACGCGCTTGATCGCGTGCCGGAAGATCAGTCGGGCCGCCAGCCACAGTGCCACCACCCAGCCGAACTGAGCGGCGATCATCAGCAGCGCCTGGGCGCCGCGCAGCTGCCCGATCCAGATCAGCGCCGGCGTGGCCGACATGCTGGCGAACGGCAGCACCGCCGCGAGCTGCTGCACCCACTCCGGGAAGAACGACAGCGGCACGAGCGCGCCGGAGAACAGGCTCACGATCACCAGCCGGGCCCAGTGCACGCCCAGATAGTTCTGGGTGTAGAAACACGCCAGCGCCGACACGTACACGATGAGGAACTTCAACGGGAGCACGGCCAGCAGGCTGAGCGCGAACAGTGCGGCCCCCTGCCAGCCGGGGGTGGGCACCGCGCCCGTCCAGGCGATCACCCCGGCGCACACCGCGAGCGCCGTGACGACCTCGGTCCACGCGCCGCCCACCACGGTGGCGAACTGGGCCTTCTGGTAGTCGACCGGCTTGGTCAGGTCGATCGCCACCATGCCGTCCTGGATGCGGCCCGCCATGCGCCAGTCCGCCGACTGCGACACCAGCGCCCCGCACAGGAACCCGACCAGCAGATACGCCTTCATGTGCGCCCAGTCGAAGCCGTTGAGATTCTGACCCGACCCGAGCAGCACGCCCCAGATCGCCAGCATCGCGAACAGCTGGAACATCAGGGCGAAAAGACTGAGAACAAAATTCAGCCGGTACGCCAGGACGGCGCGCGCCTGCATCTTCGCCAGGGTCATGTACTTCTTCATGCGGCCAGGTCCAGGTCGCCGGCGTAGACGCGGCGGATGACGTCCTCGATCGCCGGCTCGTCGAGCCGGAAGTCGGCGACCTCGCCGGCCGCCAGCAGCGCCGTCATCACCTCGGCGGCCGTGTGCGTGAACCGGTCGAATCCGATCGTGAAAGCCCGCGCGTCGCCCTCGATCTCGGCGCCCGGCAGCAGTTCGGCCAGTTTTGCGCGTGGCACGGTCTGCGTGAAGTCGACGTGCAGCTGGCGCTGGCGGGCGAAGCTGTCCTTCACCTGCGCGATGCTGCCGTCGAAGATGATCCGGCCCTCGTCGATGATGACGATGCGCTGGCACACGTCCTCGATGTCGCCCAGGTCGTGGGTGGTCAGCATGAGCGTCGTGCCGTCGGCGCACAGCTCGCGCAGGAATGCCCGGACCCGGTCCTTCACCGCGATGTCCAGGCCGATCGTCGGCTCGTCGAGGTAGACCACGCGCGGGCGGTGCAGCAGCGCGGCCGCCAGGTCCGCGCGCATCCGTTGGCCCAGCGACAGTTTGCGGGCCACGACCGGCAGCAGCTCGCCGATGCCGAGGATATGATCGAACTCCGCCAACCGTGCGCGGTAGTCGGCGTCGGTGACGTCGTACAGGTCGCGCAGCAGCGCCAACGACTCGCGGACGGGCAGGTCCCACCACAGCTGGGTGCGCTGGCCGAACAGCACGCCGATCTGGCGGGCGTTGGCCGTGCGCTCCCGGTGCGGCACCACGCCGGCGACGCGCACCTCGCCACTCGAGGGCACCAGAATTCCCGTCAGGAGCTTGACGGTCGTGCTCTTTCCGGCGCCGTTCGGGCCGACATAGGCGACCGCCTCGCCCGGCTCGACGGTCAGGTCGACGTGGTCTACGGCCACGTGGTCGGTGAACCGGCGGGTGAACAGATGGGCGATCGAGCCGCCGAGGCCCTCCCGCTTGTCCGGCCTGCGGAACGTCTTGGTCAGACCGCTCGCTTCGATGATCGGCACATGTCGACCCTAGGATTTCCGGGTGGCGGGTCTCGACGTGTTATCCCGCTGGGTGGTCGCGGTTACCGTCTCCGCAGGGCCGCCAGGCTGGTGACGAAGGTGCCGACCACGAGCACGACCAGGGCGAGGCGCAGGCGCTGCGCGTCGCTCAGGGCCGCCGTCTCCGCGCTGAAGACCAGCGTCGACACGGCGTCGCCGCCCAGGCGGGTGAGCAGCTCGGCGGCGAGCAGGAACAGGCCCGGCAGCGCCCCGGCCACCGGCGCCCAGCGGCGGCGGTCCGGCAGTTTCTGCCAGGTGAAGTACGCCGCGATCAGGCCGGTCGCGAGCCACAGCAGGTACGTCGCCCGCGTCTGCGCCTCGGCGCCCGTGCCGAGCGCGATCACCACCTGCGGGCGCAGCACGCCGAAGATCACACCGGCGAAGAACGTCCACGACGTGGCCCACATGCCGGCCTCGATGACCGGGTCGGGCAGGGCGGTCACGACACCACCGAGCGCGCCGGCGCCCGCGACGGTCGCCGCGAGCACCATGATGGACGGCGCGTCGCCGTACGCGAACCGGACCCCGAGCGCGGCCACGACCCCGAACAGCGCGCCCACCAGCACCCCCGCGCCCAGCCGCACGATGGCGGACCGGAACCGGGCGGCGATCGTGTGGGCCAGGCCCGCGGCCGTGACCAGCGTGCCGGCCACGACGCCCGGCAGGGCCGCCACGGCGGCGCCGAACGCGCCGGAGAACGCGTCGCCGCTCGCGGCCAGTTCCTGACGGGCCACCCACATCGAGGTGCCCAGCCAGAGCAGACCGAGGTAGATCTCCTGACCGGCCCCGGAACTGGTCCGGGTCCCGGTCTCGGTGGTGGTTTCCTCGTCGACGTCGGTGTCGTAAGCCACGTCTGCGTCCAGGTGGTGGGGGCCAGCGGAGCGGTCAAGCGATGCTACCGGCGTCGCGCGTACGGACTGACGTACCCCTCTGTCATGCTGCGCCGGTGGAAACCGGATCGCCCGACGAGGTCGCGCCCGCCTGGGTGGTGTGGCGCCAGGACGACAACGGCAACCAGTTCGAGGTCACCCGCGTGCCCTCGCGGGAGGAGGCCGACCGCGTCGCCGCCACCATGGAGGCGCGCGGACACAAGCAGACGTACTGGGTCAGCCCAGTCCGATGAACGGAGACAACGGCATGGGCGCGACCAACCTGATCGAGCTGGACCCCGGCAAGTACTCGCTGCTGCTCAACGCCGGGACCACCGACGTGGACGACGTGATCACGTCGCTGCGGCACGAACCTAACGGGTACTTCTGGGAGGGCATCGCCCAGCGCCTCGTGGCCACCGAGGCCCAGCACCTCGACGGGCGCTTCGGCTACGACCCCGAGGCCGGCATGTTCGTGGCGTACGGGACCGACCGGGAGGCGCTCGCGGAGCTCGGCGCGCTGCTCGACGCGGTGGCCTCGGACGCCGACCGGCTCCGCGCCATCGTCGCCGCGGCGATCGCCGACGGCTTCGAGTTCGACGACTGAGCGCGGCCCGGCAGGTCGTGCCCGCTGAACACGGGGCAACCGAACGCCACCCGCAGCACGTCGCGCTGGTGCCCGGTCAGCTCATTGGCGAACACGACCGCGTCCGCGGCATGCTCCGACCGCGCGGTCGCGATCTCGGCGACCTTGCCGCCCCTGAGTAGCGTCCGCCGGGAGAAGGGCTGGTTCAGCTTGGGCACGCCGCCGTCGGAGACGCCACGTCGCTGGGTGAACCGCCCGACCACGACGGCCCCTGCGGCCGTCACCGCCTCCGCCAGCGCGTCCATGAGCGCCTCGTGTTCCTGCCTGACCGAGAACAGACCGGCGAGCAGGACCCTGGCACCGCCGATGGCGACCGGGACGGGCCGCGGGGCGACCCGGCCGCCGCGCCGTCGTGGCGTGCGGCGGGATCTGGTCATGCGGGCGATGCTAGCCCTCGCGACGTCGGACGGTCGCGCCATTTAGCAGGGCTGACCAGGCGCTGTCACCCCCTGTGGACGTGGCGTCCGCCGAGGTCGGCCGGCCGATGTGGACAGTGCGTCGGAACCGCCGCGGGGTGGCTTGGATGTGGATAGCGATCCGCGTCCAACCCACCGAGGAGGCGCCATGGGCGTCCGTGCTGCGCTGTCCCACTTTCGTGTTCCCGCACGTCGCGGTGCGGTCATCCGGGGCGTTTCAGGCCTGGCGATCGTGCTGACGGTCCTCGCCTGCCGGCTGGACCCGCCGGTCGCCGCGCCCACGCCGAGCGTGCCCGGCGGGTCCGGCGCGCCGTGGACCGTGCTGACCGACTCCGGTGCGCGGCACCGCGCCACCGACACCCTCTGCGCGCAGCTGGACCTGACGCCTCTGACCAGGATCTATCCGGTGGCTACGAGGAGACCGGAGGCGCCGGCCCGGCACGGGGACTATGTCGACCAGGACTGCTTCGTGACCGTCAGAGCCGCCCAGGTCTCGCCCGACTCGGTCATCGTGGGCATCAGCGCGCGCATCTGGGACACGGCCGACGGCGCGGCGAGCGAGTTCGCGCGCGGACAGCACGAGCGGTGCACGGTCGTACCGGACGTGGGCACGGCCGCCCGGGCGTGCGACGACCCCATCTCCGGCACGACGGTCGAGGCGTACGACGGCGACGCGATCGTCTCGGTCCACTGGGACGAGTCGTCCACCTACCAGGGCGACCTGCCCGACCTCACCACCGAGGTGGCTGTCATCGCCCGCGGGACACTCGCCACGATCACCACGGGATGATCCGCCGCGGTCAGACCGGACGGACGTCGATGACGCGGGTGGTGGGCGCGGCGGCGCCGACCTGGTCGCGGTGGGCGAGGCGGTCCGGGTCGACCATGAAGGACTCCAGACCGGCGCGCGCGGCGAACCGGATGACGTGCACCTCGGTGGCGCCGTCCGTGCTGCGCAGGCGTTGTTCCAGTGTGCCGCCGTGCCGGCCGAGCAGGTCCAGCACCACATCCTCGTACCGTTGCCCCGCTTCGGCGTGTCCGGGCACCATCTCCACCACGGCGACGAGAAGAAGCTCGTCGGCCGGCGCGTCATGGATCATGCCGCCGACCCTAGCCCATGATCGCCCGCGCTGAAGTACCGGCGCGCGACGTCGCTCCCGTAGCGGTGCTGTGTGGTGGTCATGAGCGCCTCAGGTATTCGCGTGCCGCCGCGTCCCCGTCGGTCAGCGTGACGACGACATCCGCCCGGTACTCCGTGGGGACAACGTCGGTGAGGTCGCCCGGCGAGAGCTTGGCCTCCTGAAACGGGGGGCACGTTGACGCGAAGTCCGGCAAGAAGTGTCGGGGCCAGGTCCGGCCGCTCCCGGAACATGTCGACGAGGACTTCGTGGTGACGTGAGGGCATGCCGGCGACCGTATCGACGGACAAGGTCGGTGATCGACAGTCGTGACTTCGATTCACCCGATACGGGTACGCACGGGGAGGTGCGCGTCCGACGGGTCGAGCGCCGTGAGGTCCGCGCGGACCGTGGCCGGCTGCGGGGCCACGCTCGTGGCCAGCACGGCGGGCCCGGCCAACGGGGCGCGCG
>NZ_BAAALT010000155.1:0-8531 GCF_039528515.1 Luedemannella flava | reverse complement strand
GCGGTGCCCGTCTACGCCGAGCCCGAGCTGGCCTGGCGGCTGCGCGACCCGGCCGCGCCCGTCTGGCTCGCCGTGACCGGCACCAACGGCAAGACGACCACGACCACCATGCTGGCCACGATCCTGCGCGCGGCCGGCCGCCGTACCGCGGCCCTGGGCAACATCGGCGAGCCGCTCGTCGGCCTCGACGAGACCGCCTACGACGTGCTCGCCGTCGAGCTGTCCAGCTTCCAGCTGCACTGGTCGGACTCGCTCGCGCCGTACGCGGGGGCGATGCTCAACCTCGCCGACGACCACCTCGACTGGCACGGCGGCTTCGACGCCTACGCCGGCGCCAAGGAGGCGATCTGGCGGGGCGCGCCGCTCGGCGGGGTGGCCGTGGGCAACCTCGACGACCCGCGCGTGGCGGCCCGGCTCGTGGGCGTCCACGGCCGGCTCGTCGGGGTGACGGTCGGGGAGCCGGGGCGGGGCGAACTCGGCGTCGTCGACGGCGTACTCGTGGACCGGGCCTTTGACGAGGGCGCCGTGGAGCTCGGCCCGGCCGACAAGGTGCGGCCAGCCGGGGCGCACAACCTCAGCAACGCCCTGCACGCGGCGGCGCTCGCCCGCGCCTACGGCGTGCCGGCGGAGGCTGTCGCGGCGGGGCTGGCGGGCTACACGCCCGAGCCGCACCGCAACGCGCACGTGGCCACTGTGGACGGTGTCGCGTACGTGGACGACAGCAAGGCCACCAACCCGCACGCCGCGTACGCGTCGCTGGCCACGTACCCGCGCGTGGTGTGGATCGCGGGCGGTCAGCTCAAGGGCGTCGACATCGACGACCTGGTCGCAAGCGTGGCCCCGCGCCTGGTCGGCGCGGTGCTGCTCGGCGTCGACCGCGGTGAGGTGTCCGCCGCACTGGCGCGACACGCGCCGTCGGTGCGTGTGGTCGATGTGGCGAGGACCGATGATGGTGCGATGGGGGAGGTGGTCCGCGCTGCGGCGGACCTGGCCGACCCCGGCGACACGGTGCTGCTGGCCCCCGCGGCGGCGTCCCTGGACATGTTCCGTGGCTACTCCCATCGCGGCGACGCGTTCGCCGCGGCGGTGGCCGAACTGCGGGGTGACGGCGGCTGATTTCGTGGAGGGCGGACCATGGGCGAGCGACCTGGGGATGAGGGGTCTGTCGCGGTGGAGCCGCCCCGCGAGGCCGAGGTCGTCGCGACCCCGGCCGACGAACGTGGCGGCGTGGCCGGCCCGTTGCTCGCCTGGATGGGGCTGCTGCGGGGGCTGCTGTCGCGCCCCCTGGCCTCGTACTATCTGTTGATCTCCAGCGCGGGGCTGCTGCTGATCGTCGGCCTCGTCATGGTGTTCTCCGCCACGAGCCTGCAGGCGTACGCCACGCACGGCAACGCCTTCACCTCGATCGAGAAGCAGGCGACCTCGGCGCTCGTCGGGTTCGTGGCGTTCTGGGCCTGCCAGCGGCTGCCCGCGCGCACCTACCGGTGGCTCGCCCGCCCCGGCCTGATCGCCGCGTTCGTGCTGCTCATCGTGCTGGACGTGCTGGCGCTGATGGCCGAGGCGCACATCCTGCACGACCCCCAGCTCGGCCCGCTGCGCGTCGACGACCTGTGGCTCTACCTGGGCCCGCTGCAGCTGCAGCCCTCCGAGCTGGCCAAGATCGCGTTCGTGGTGTGGGCCGCGGACGTGCTCGTGCGCAAGGGTGAGCTGGCCGGGCGCTGGAAGGAGCTGTCGCGGCCGCTGTTCCCCGTGGCCGGCCTGCTGTTCCTCCTGGTGGGCTACAACGACCTGGGCACGATGCTGTGCCTGGTGGTGATGTTCGTCGGCGTGCTGTGGGCCGCCGGCGTGCGGCTGTCGGTGCTGGGCGGGATGTTCGCGTTCGCCCTGGTCGGCATCCTGCTGCTGATCAAGATGCCCGGCGTCGGCTACCGCCAGGAGCGCCTCGACGCCTTCCTCGACCCGGACGGGCACGCGCAGGGCATGGCGTACCAGGCGATGGAGGGCCTGTTCGCGATCTCCAACGGCGGCTGGTTCGGCGTCGGCCTGGGCCGGGCGAAGCTCAAGTGGGGCTGGCTGCCCAACGGGCACAACGACTTCATCTTCGCCGTCATCGCCGAGGAGCTGGGCGTGGTCGGCTGCCTGGTGGTGCTCGGGCTGTTCGCCGTCCTGGCGTACACCGGGTTGCGTATCGCGAGACGGGTCCCCGGATCGTTCCGCCGGCTCGTCGCCGCCGGCATCACCGTCTGGCTCGCCGGACAGGCCACGATCAACCTCGGCGGCGTGGTGGGCCTGCTGCCGATCACCGGCCTGCCGCTCCCGTTGATCTCTGACGGCGGCAGCGCCCTCGTCGTGACCATGGCGATGATCGGCGTGCTCGCCTCGTTCGCCCGGGCGGAGCCGGCCGCGGCACATGCCCTGCATGCCCGTCCGCCCGGTCAACTGGGCCGGCTACTCTGGGCTCCGCTGCCGCCGCTTCCGCGCCGCGCGCGGCGGCCGCAGGGCTCCGGCGGCGGGCGCGGGCGAGAGGTGAACGGATGACCCCGAGCGAAGCTCAGGTGACGGCATGACCCAGCTGCGTTCCGTGGTGCTGGCCGGCGGCGGCTCCGGCGGCCACATCTATCCCCTGCTGGCGTTCGCCGACTGCCTGCGCCGCCATCAGCCCGACCTCCGCATCACCTGCGTGGGCAGCGCCAAGGGCCTGGAGGGCCAGCTCATCCCGGCCGCCGGCTACGAGCTGCGCCAGGTGCCGGCGTTCCAGCTGCCCCGCTCCGTCAACCTGGACCTCGCCCGCACCCCCACGCGGATGCTGCGCTCGATGCGCGCCGCCCGTGCGGTCCTCGACGACGTCGAGGCCGACGCGGTGGTCGGTTTCGGTGGATACGTCTCGGTGCCGGCCTACCTGGCCGCCTGGCG
Organism: Luedemannella flava; assembly: GCF_039528515.1. Classification (NCBI taxonomy): domain Bacteria; kingdom Bacillati; phylum Actinomycetota; class Actinomycetes; order Micromonosporales; family Micromonosporaceae; genus Luedemannella; species Luedemannella flava. Next base: position 5,618 of record NZ_BAAALT010000155.1, on the reverse strand, counting down.
CCGCAAGACCCCGATCGTGGTCCACGAGGTGAACGTGCCGCCCGGCGTGGCCAACAAGCTCGGCATGCGCTTCACCGACCACGTCGCGGTGGGCTTCGACCTGCAGGTCGCCGCGTCGCCGCTGCTGGCCGGCGCCCGCGTGGTCGGCGTGCCGCTGCGCACCAGCATCCCCGGCCTGGACCGGCCGGCCGCGCGCGCGGCCGCCCGCGCCCGCTTCGGGCTGCGCCCCGACCTGCCGACCATCCTGGTCTCCGGCGGGTCGCAGGGCGCCCGCTCGGTCAACCGGGCCATGGCCGGCGCGGCCAAGGCGATCTCCGCCGCGGGCGTGCAGGTCCTGCACGTCATCGGGGCGCGCAACGAGCCGGTCGAGATCCCGCCGGACCTGCCCACGCCGTACGTGTGCGTGCCGTACCTCAGCGAGATGGAGCAGGGGTACGCCGCCGCCGACCTGCTGGTCGGGCGTGGTGGGGCGATGACCCTGGCCGAGGTCACGGCCATCGGCCTGCCGGCCGTCTACGTGCCGCTGCCGTACGGCAACGGCGAGCAGCGGCGCAACGCCCTGCCCGTGGTCGAGGCCGGTGGTGGCCTCCTCGTCGCCGATGGCGACCTCACCCCGGAATGGATCGAGCGTACGGTCGTCCCGTTGGTCACCGACCCGGCCAAACTGTCGGTGATGAGCATCGCCGCGGCCTCCTACGGCCGCCGCGACGGCGACGAGCGGCTGCGCTCGTACCTTCTGGAGGCGCTGGCATGAGTGAGCGTCAGCGAACGAATCATCAGCTCAGGTGTGGCTCATGCCGGCGCCGGAGCGCAGGGGAGGTGACGGCATGAGTGAGATCACCGCGGAAGAGCTGGGGACCGTTCACCTGATCGGGGTGGGCGGGGTCGGCATGAGCGGGCTGGCCCGGCTGCTGCTGACCCGGGGCATCCCGACCACCGGCAGCGAGCTGAAGGACTGGCCGGCCCTGGCCGGCCTGCGGGCGCTGGGCGCCACGATCCACATGCAGCACGTGGCCGGCAACCTCGACGGCGTCGACACCGTCGTCTACTCCACGGCGATCCCCTCCGACCACCTCGAGCTGGTCGAGGCCCGCTCGCGCGGGCTGCGGGTGCTGCACCGCTCGCAGGCGCTCGCGGCGTGCATGGCCGGCCGGCGCACCGTCGCCGTGGCCGGCACGCACGGCAAGACGACCACGACCTCGATGATCACGTCGATCCTGCAGCACTGCGGGCTGGACCCGTCCTTCGTCATCGGCGGGGAGATCTCCGAGGTCGGCTCGAACGCCCACCACGGCACCGGGGAGTACTTCGTCGCCGAGGCCGACGAGAGCGACCGGTCGTTCCTGCACTACCGGCCGTACGTGTCGATCGTCACGAACATCGACGCCGACCACCTCAACACGTACGGCGACCTCGACGGCCTGCAGGAGACGTTCCTGGAGTTCTGCCAGCACACCGAGCCCGAGGGTTTCGTGGTCGCCTGCGCCGACGACCCGCAGGCGCGCATCCTCACCGGGCGGGCCCGCGCGGCCGGCCTCACCGTGCTCACCTACGGCGAGGCCGAGGACGCGGACCTGCGCATCTCCGACGTACGCTCCAGCCCGGTCGGCGCCCGCTACCTGGCCACCTATGAGGGCGAGTCGCTCGGCGAGTTCGCGCTGCCGGTGCCCGGGCGGCACCTGGCGCTCAACAGCGCCGCGGCCGTCCTCACGGCGGTGCGCCTCGGGCTGCCGGTGACCGCGATCGGCGAGGCGCTGGCCGCCTTCCCCGGCGTGCGGCGCCGTTTCGAGCTCAAGGGGGTCGCCGACGGCGTACGGGTCTACGACGAGTACGCCTACCACCCGACGGCCATGACCGCGGCGCTGAGCACGCTGCGGGACGTGGCCGGCGGCGGCCGCCTGGTCGTCGTCTTCCAGCCCTACCGGGTCTACCGCACCCGTGACCTGCAGGCCGAGATCGCGACAGCGCTGGCCATCGCGGACGAGGCCGTGGTGATGGAGGTGTTCGGCCCCGGCGAGGCCCGCGCGCCGGGCGAGGGCGGCATCGCGCTCACCGCCGCGGTGGCCCTGCCGCCGGAGCAGAAGACCTTCGTGGCGTCCTGGGAGGACGTGGCCGGCGAGGTGGTCGCCCGGGCCCACGAGGGCGACGTCGTGGTGACCATGGGCGCGCCGCCGATCTCCCTCATGGGTGACGAGCTGCTCGCCGCGCTCGACGCGCGGGGCCGCGAGCGGGCCGCCGAGGCGTACGTGGCGCGGCACGCGGTGCCGGAGACGGAAGGCTGACACCGTGATCCGCACCGAGGTGGCACGGCGCTGGCGACTGGTCCGGGCTCCCGGACGGTCGGTGCCGGCCTCGGTGCGGCGGTTCCACCAGCGCATCCGCCGCCGGCGGCTGCGGTCGGCCGCGCCGTGGCTCGCCGTCGGCGGGGCGCTGGCGCTGGCCGCGCTGCTCGCCTGGGTGGTGTTCGGCACCTCGCTGCTCGGCGTCCGGCAGGTGACGGTGACGGGGATCTCGGTGCTCACCGACGCGCAGGTGCGCGCGGCCGCCGCGGTGCCCGCCGACACGCCGCTCGCCCGGGTGGACCTCGACCGGGTACGGGCCGCGGTGGCGGCGCTGGCGCCGGTGCGCGAGGCGCGGGTCCACCGGGAGTGGCCGAGCACCCTCGTGATCGAGGTTGAGGAGCGCACGCCGCTGGCCGCCGTGCCGGTGGGGTCATCCTTCGCGGTGATCGACGCGGCCGGGGTGGCGTTCCGCACCCTGGCGCAGCGGCCCCGGGAGCTGCCGCTCGTGGTGGTGCCGAGCCCCGGGCCCGAGGACGTGGCGACCCGGTCCGCCGTCCGGGTGCTCGGGGCGCTCACCCCGCAGCTGCGGGAGCAGCTGGTCCGGCTGCTCGCGCCCTCGCCGGCCCGCATCCGCCTGGAGCTCGACGGCGGTCGGACGATCGTCTGGGGCGACGCCGAGGACAGCGACACCAAGGCCCGCGTGGCGACGGCACTGCTCAAAAAGGAGGGAAAGCTCATCGATGTGAGCGCCCCCGATTTCGTGACAGTGGGATAACACCCGGACAACGGTGGGAAGACACGCCGCCGGGGTCCTTGGTTCGGATCGTTGTGGCGCCTACGGTCCGGGGCAGGAATTCTAGTTCACATAACTATGAGCCTCAAGTAGACGGTGAGGGTTTGCGCCTTAGCCGTACGCGCCCGGGCTACCGTCCACCGTGGACCGGCGAGGTGGCTGGCGCGCTGATCGACCGCGACGCACCTCGAAGGGAAGGCATTGATGACACCTCCGCACAACTACCTGGCTGTCATAAAGGTGGTTGGCATCGGCGGTGGCGGGGTGAACGCCGTCAACCGGATGATCGAGGTCGGTCTCAAGGGCGTTGAGTTCATCGCGATCAATACCGATGCCCAGGCCCTCCTGATGAGCGATGCCGATGTCAAGCTCGACGTGGGCCGGGAGCTGACCCGTGGCCTGGGTGCCGGGGCCAACCCCGACGTGGGCAAGAACGCCGCCGAGGACCACCGCGACGAGATCGAGGAGGTGCTGCGCGGCGCCGACATGGTCTTCGTGACCTGTGGCGAGGGCGGCGGCACCGGCACCGGCGGCGCGCCCGTCGTGGCCAATATCGCCCGCAAGCTGGGCGCGCTCACCATCGGTGTGGTCACCCGGCCGTTCTCGTTCGAGGGCAAGCGCCGGCAGGTGCAGGCCGAGTCGGGCATCGAGGAGCTGCGCCAGCAGTGCGACACGCTCATCGTGATCCCCAACGACCGGCTGCTCGCCCTCGGCGACCGGGGCATCAGCATGATGGACGCCTTCCGCCAGGCAGACCAGGTGCTGCTCTCCGGTGTCCAGGGCATCACCGACCTGATCACCACGCCAGGTCTGATCAACCTCGACTTCGCCGACGTGAAGAGCGTCATGAGCGGCGCGGGCAGCGCGCTCATGGGCATCGGCAGCGCGCGCGGCGACAATCGCGCCGTGGAGGCGGCCGAGGCGGCCATCTCCAGCCCGCTGCTGGAGCAGAGCATGGACGGCGCGCGGGGCGTGCTGCTGTCGATCGCGGGCGGATCCGACCTGGGCCTGTTCGAGATCAATGACGCGGCGCAGCTGGTCACCGACGCGGCGCACTCCGACGCCAACATCATCTTCGGCGCGGTCATCGACGACGCGCTCGGCGACGAGGTGCGGGTGACCGTGATCGCGGCCGGCTTCGACGGCGGCGCCCCGGCGTACAAGCCGGCGGAGCTGCAGCGCAAGGCGCCCGTCCCCGACCAGGGATCGTCCCGGCAGCCGGCCCCGCCACTGCCGCCGGCCCAGGGCGGGCCGCGCCGGGTGCTCTTCGACGACGTGGACGTCCCTGACTTCCTCAAGAACGGCGAGTGAGCGCCGCCGGCGAGGCACGACGGGCCGAGCTGGCGGACAACCTCGCCCGGGTACGGGCGGCCATCGGCGCCGGTTGCGCCGAGGCGGGCCGGGACCCGGGCGAGGTGACGCTGGTGGCGGTCACGAAGACGTACCCGGCCAGCGATGTCTGCCATCTCGTGGCCCTCGGCGTCACGGACGTGGGGGAGAACCGCGACCAGGAGGCGGCGCCCAAGGCGGCCGAGGCGGCCGCCGCGGGCGCCGCGCCGCGCTGGCACTTCGTGGGCCAGCTGCAGCGCAACAAGTGCGCCTCGGTGGTCGGCTACGCCGACGCGGTGCACTCGGTGGACAGCGTCCGGCTCGCCGAGGCCCTGGGCCGCGCGGCCGGTCAGCGTCGCGACGCGGACCTGGACGTGTTCGTCCAGATCAGCCTCGACGGGGATCCGACACGCGGCGGCGCGGTGGCCCCGCCGGCGTACGTGCCCGGTGGGCCCGTGCCGGAGCCGGACCACGATCTCGAACGGGTGGCCGCTGCCGTGGCGGCCGGTCCCCGGCTGCGGCTACGCGGCGTGATGGCGGTGGCACCGCTGGGTTGGCAACCGGCCCGCGCGTTCACCCTGTTGGCGGACATTGCCGCGCGACTGCGTGTCGGATATCCGACCGCTACCGCCATCTCGGCGGGTATGAGCGGCGATCTTCGTGACGCGCTGGCCCATGGCGCGACACATGTCCGGATCGGGGGCGCATTGCTCGGTAACCGCCCTCCCCTCCGGTAACCTGGGCTCAGGGCGCTGAACTACATCACTGTCATTTGGCGCGTCGGCGGTGCGGTCCGCACCGGCGACGCGTCGGCGTCAGTGGGGTGGACCGGTTCCCTACTGGACCGGAATTCCGGGGCGGCGGCCGCGAACCGCGGGCCCGGATGGCTGCGGCGGCGGCCGCAGGAGGGCAGCACGACGCGGGGGCGTGCCGCAGAAGCGACGGAGGGGCGCGGCGATGGGTGCACTGCGCAGGGCCGGTGTGTGGCTTGGCCTTGTCGAGGAGGAGGACGACCGCGCCTACCCCGGTGACTACGACGACGAGTTCGGCGACGACGACGAGTTCACGCCCGTACGTCCGCGCGGCTCGCGCACCGGTGAGCGGGCGGCTGAGCGGGCCGTGGAGCGTGGCGGCCTGGCTGACGGTGCCGCGAAGCGCGCGGCCGAGCGGGCCGCCGAGCACGATCGCGCCGACCGGGACCGGCTGGAGCGCGA
>NZ_BAAALT010000154.1:0-3779 GCF_039528515.1 Luedemannella flava | reverse complement strand
CTCCGCCGCGGCCGCCGCCGCGACCAGCGCCACCGGGCAGGTCGCGCCGAGCACCACGGCGGGCTGTACGCCGCAACCCACCGCGACCCGGCTCACCCCGCCCCCGCCGCAGAGCGGGGCCGCCGACACCCAGGCGCCCACCACACCGGGCAAGCCCGTCATCGCCATCTGCGGCAACCTGTTCACGGTGACCTGGGCCGCGTCGACCGACAACGTCGCGATCCAGTCCTACATCGTCAGCCGGATCATCGGCGACGTCGTCTACAGCTTCGGCGTCGCCACCAACGGCTGGTCGACCAGCGGCTGGTACTCGTACGAGCGGATCTGGGTGCAGGCCGTCGACACGTCGGGCAACCGTTCGGCGATGTCGGCGAGCACCGCCTACGGCACGCCGCCGTCGTGCCCGCCGCCGTCGATGTGCACGAGCGGCCCGCCCACGAGCGGCCCGGTCGACACGCAGGCTCCGACCGCGCCGGGCAAGCCGGTGGTCACCGTCGCGAACGGCGTCGCCACGGTCAGCTGGGCGGCGTCCACCGACAACGTCGGCGTCGTCAGCTACCAGATCGTCCACCAGTGGACGGACATCGTCGAGCTGGTCACCGTGGCGGCCCCGTCGACCAGCCGGTCGTTCACCATCGGCACGTCCGACACCCAGCACATCTTCTCGGTAACGGCGAAGGACGCGGCGGGCAACATCTCCGCGTCGTCCGGGCAGACCAGCATCGGCACGCCGCCGACGTGCCCCGTGTTGACCATCTGCACCACCTCGCCGCCGACGAGCAGCGCGCCGCCGACCTCGTCCGGGGTCTCATGCGCCGTGACCTACACCATCCAGAGCACGTGGCCCGGCGGCTTCCAGGCGGAGATCCGCATCCGCAACACGGGCACCGTCCCGATCGACCCGTGGAGCCTGATCTTCAACTTCCCGAACGGCCAGCAGATCAGCCAGATCTGGAACGCCACCCGGACCCAGTCGGGCTCGACCGTCACGGCGGCGGGCCTCAGCTGGAACAGGCTCATCCCGCCCGGCGGCTCCGCGTCGTTCGGCTTCATCGGAACGTGGACGGGCACCAATGCGCCGCCCACCCTCTTCACCGTCAACGGAACCCCCTGCACACTCGGCTGACCAGGCACAATCCCGGTGGGCGGCGCGGCAGCGCGCCGCCCACCGGCCAGCGTGGACTGACGTCCGCACGCTCCACTAGGCTCGCTCCGTGACGAGCGAGCAGCCGATCCCGTCCGGCGTCGACAAGTCCCGGCCCAGCGTCGCCCGCGTCTACGACTACATGCTCGGCGGCAAGGACAACTTCGCCATCGACCGCGAGGTGGCCGTCCGGGCATTGAAGATCACCCCCGACGGGCCGGCGGCCGCGCAGGCCAACCGCGCGTTCCTGCGCCGTGTCGTGCGCTACCTCGTGGCCGACGTGGGCATCCGGCAGTTCATCGACGTCGGCTCGGGCCTGCCCACCCAGGGCAACGTGCACGAGATCGCCGCCCGGCACGCACCCGACGTGCGGGTCATCTACGTCGACATCGACCCGATGGTGCTCGCCCACGGCCGCGCGCTGCTCGACAACGCCACCACCGCCACCGTCATCCAGGCCGATGTGAAGCGGCCGCAGGACATCCTCGGCCACCCCGACGTCGTCGCCCGCATCGACTTCACCCGGCCCGTGGGGCTGCTCCTGTTCGGCATCCTGCACCATCTCGCCGACGACGAGGACCCGGCCGCCGTCGCCGCGACCCTGCGCGCCCCGCTCGCCCCCGGCAGTCATCTCGCGCTGTCACACTTCCGCGACCCCGGGGACGAGCACCCGATCGCGTCCGCGAAGGCCCGCGCGATCGAGAGAATCTTCAACCAGACCCTGGGTACGGGCCGGTGGCGCACCCAGGACGAGATCCTGGCGTTCTTCGGCGACACCGAGCTGCTCGACCCCGGCCTGGTCCCGCTGGCCGAGTGGCGGCCCGATCCCGGTGAGAAGCGGCCCGACCAGTCGGACACGTACCACACTTTCGTGGGCGGGCTGTCCCGGCTCACCGGCTAGCGCCACCACCGGTGGTCCAGCGGCTCGCCCGGCGCCACCTGTCGGCCGCGCGACGCGACAGGGTGGCACCGCTGTGACGCGATGCCACCCTGTGACGTCCGGGTGGGTTACGGGTTGGCGGGGTAGTCGTACTTGCGGGCGTTGCGGCAGTTGCCGGAAGCGCCCGGGCCCAGGTCGCGGAGCACCTTGCGGGCCTGCTCGCGACCGAGGTTCCAGGCGTACCACGGGTCCGGCTCGCGGAGCCGGTCGTCGATCTTCGACAGGGCGCACTTGCGGGCGTCCGGCGGCAGCTTGGCCAGCTCGGCCGTGGCGTCGGCACGCAGCGCCGCCAGGTAGTACAGGTCGATCTTGCCGGTTTCGTTGAAGCGGTCCACGTTGCGCTTCGCGGCGTACGCCTCGGGGTTCATCACCGCGAGCGCGAGCAGCAGCACGACCATGGTGCCCACGCCCGCGCGGGGGATCCAGGAGCCGTTCCATACCGCGCCCGCCACGATGATCATCAGGAAGGCGAGGCCGAGCAGCAGCTCGAAGCCCATCACGAAGATGCGCTCCCCGGTGAAGCTGTACGCCTGCTGGTAGGTGTACATCCGCGAGAGCGCCGACGCGACGATGACCATGCTCAGCGCGGACAGCGACCCGAGCAGGATGCGCAGCACGAGCCGGTCGCCCGGCTGCTCCGCCGACGCCCACCGGATCGTCGCCGCGATGACCGCCAGGGTCAGGATCGTCGCCCACATGAGCTGCCAGAAGCCGCTGCGCGCGTACTCGGCGTAGGTGGGACCGTTCGCGTCGAGCACGTGGTCGCTGCCGCCGAACAGCACCGTGATCTGGATGACCACGAAGCCGAGGAAGAGCAGCACCATGCCGCCGATCGGCAGCGCCCATTCGAGCCGGCCCAGCCGCGCCCTCGCCGGCGTGTGCATGCCGGCCAGGTCGATGGGCGCGCTCACCAGGTACACCGCCGCGAGGGTGGCCAGGCCGCCCGCGATGAACAGGAACAGCCAGAGCCAGACGGTCCCCGCGTCGATGTCAGGAACAATCTTCTCGAGTACGTCCGCGAAGGCGGCGTCGGCGGACGCGAACAGCCCGCCGAAGATGAGCAGCAGCAGGACCGTGGCGCCGATCGACCACACGAGACGCCCGGCCCGGTTGGGTGTCGCCTCGCCGCCGGCGGCTTCGTCGGCCCCGTCGCTTGCCTCGTCGGAGCGGAGGTTGCCCGCGAGCCACGGCAGCCCGCGCATCGAGGCCGCGGCCACGGCGAACGGGCCGAACAGCAGCGCGCGGATCGACCGGCCGCCCACGACGGCGAGGGTCGCGCAGCCCAGGGCCCCGAGCACGCAGAACGTCACCAGCCACCACGCGTTGCGGAACGCGAGGACGCTGAGCAGGGCGAGCGCCGACGCGCCCCAGATCGCCCGGAACACCCGGTCGGTGGTGGTCAGCTTCGCGTCGCCGAGCCGCGCCACGACGCCGGCGGCGATGCCCGCGCCGAGTCCGCCGAGCAGCCAGCCGATGCCGACCCGCGACAGCGGCACGAACACCGCGAACGACAGCGCGCCCGCGAGCACCGCGTACGGCACCGCCCGGTTCTTCCCGTCGCCGGGGCCGGGCCATCGCTTGCCGAAGAACGGCACGATCGGCGGGAGTGGCTGCCGTGGCTGGTTCGGGTAGAACACGGCGTACGGCGCGACGCCAGGTGCGGCGGGCGCGGGCACCACCCCGGGCGGCGCGGCC
>NZ_BAAALT010000153.1:0-921 GCF_039528515.1 Luedemannella flava | reverse complement strand
CGACCCGGTCGACCTCGCCCGCGAGGCGTGGATGCGCGGCCGCGTCGCGGCCGCGGCCGGCCGCCGGGTCGCCGTGGTCCTCGGCGCCTTCCACGCCCCGGCCATGCTCGCCCCCGCCGAGCCCGCGCCGGAGCACGCCCGGTCGGAGCTGGTGACCTCGCTCGTGCCGTACACGTTCGAGCTGCTCGACAGCCGGTCCGGCTACCCGGCCGGCATCCGCGACCCGCACTGGCAGCAGGCCGTCTTCGAATGCGGCGCCGACCCGGCCGGCGTCGAAGGGCTCGCGTCGTCGTTCGCCGTGCGCGTCACCGCCGCCCTGCGCGAGGCGGGACACCCGGCCGGCCCGGCCGAGTCCCGCGAGGTCGCCCGGCTCGCCATCGACCTCGCCCGGCTGCGCGGGCTGCCCGCGCCCGGCCGGGGCGAGCTCGTCGAGGCCCTGCAGACCACCCTCGCCCAGGGCGAGCCGACCGGCCGCGGCCGGGCCGTCGCCAAGGCGATGAGCGGCGTCCTGATCGGCGACCGGCGCGGCCGCCTCGCCCCCGGCACCCCGGCCAGCGGCCTGCTCCCGTCGGTCACCGCGCAGCTCGCGAAGCTGCGGCTGCCCGCCCCGGGCGCGGCCCCGCAGACCCTGCGGCTGGACCCGCTACGCTCCCCGCTGGACCTGCGCCGCGAGGTGACGCTGCGCCGCCTGGCCGTCTGCCAGGTGCCGTACGCCAGCGCCGAGGACGTGGTCGGCGTCGGCGGCGCCGACGCGCTCACCACGGCCTGGCGCGTGCACTGGTCGCCGGCCACCGACGCGGCGATCACCGTCGCCGGCCTGCTCGGCGTGACCCTCGCCCAGGCCGCCGCCGGTCGGCTGCGCGCGCAGCGCGCCAGGGAGATCGCCGAGGGCGGGCCGACCGCAGCCCAGGCGCTGGCCGG
>NZ_BAAALT010000152.1:0-20680 GCF_039528515.1 Luedemannella flava | reverse complement strand
GGCCCCGCCCGCCGACACGACGAGCGCACAGCCCGCACTGGGCACACCCACCACTGTCGCTGCGGCCACGGGCACGGCCGTCGCGACGGCGGAGGGACGCGCCGTCGCCGCCCCACAGCGGCCCAGCGCGCTGCCCACCGGTGTGCCCGGCGGCCCGCCGCGCGGCGGCGACTTCGGCACACACGAGGCCGTCAACCAGGCCGGACGCCGCTCGCGGGCGCGTCACCTCACCCGGCTGCACATCGGCTACCACACCGCCAACGCGGCGGCGCTCGCTCAGCTGCGGCTGCCGAGCCCGCCGGTCGGGCTGGTGCTCGGCATGGACGCCGACCGCAACCCGGTGCCCATCGCGTTCTTCCGCCGACAGCCCACCCGCATCGCCGCCGTCGGCACGCCCTGGCTGGCGCAGCTGTTCGCCTTCCGGGCGCTGGGCCTGGGCGCGCGCGTCGTCATCGTCACCTCCGATCCGGCCGCGTGGCACGGCTTCGGCGAACGGGCGACCGGGCGGGGCGACCAGGTGGCCGTGCTCGCCAATGAGCAGCCGCTGGCGCTGACGGCGAGCTCCCGACAGCCGATGCTGCTCCTCTACGACCGAGGGTCCGTCGGCGCGAGCCTGCCCCAGCCGCTGGGCCCGTGGCAGACGCAGCTGACGCTGCTTCGCCGGTTGGAGCCCTCGGGCATCGCGCCGGTGCGCCAGAGCGACCTGACGGTGCTGCAGCGCGTCCGGCCGGCCGAGGCCGACCTGACCCGGGAGGCGCTCTTCCTGCCGGCACGCAGCCGCCAGCGGCTCGGCCACCTCGCCGACGACATGGTCAGCCTGGTCGGCGGCGGCCGCGAGCGCTACGTGTGGCTGGTGCAGACGGAAGCCGAGCGGGTCAACTGCCCCGCCGGCCGCGGCTAGCGCTCCGGCGGCGACGCCAGCTGCACCAGCCGGGCACCGTGACGCCGGGTGACGAACCAGGCGCGGCCCGGCGGCAGCGGCATCGGGCGGATGTTGCCGAACAGCGCGCCCTCCTCCTTGTTGCCGGACATCATGAGCCCCGGCGACGCCACCTCGCGGATGCGCGCGATCAGCGGGTCGAACAGCGCGCGGCCCGCGCCACCCATGCGACGGGTGATGACCAGGTGCAGGCCGATGTCGCGGGCCTGGCTGAGGTAGTCCAGCAGCGGCGAGAGCGGGTTGACGCTGCCGCCGGCGACGAGGTCGTAGTCGTCGACGAGGACGAACAGTTCGGGCCCGCGCCACCAGCTGCGGTTGCGCAGCTGGTCGGCGGTGACGTCGGGGCCGGGCAACCGCTCCTTCATCACGGTGGTGACCTGGTGGACCAGGTCGGCCGTGACCTGCGGCGAACTGCCGTACCCGATGAGGTGTTCGGTCTCGACGGTGCCGAGCAGACTGCGCCGCAGGTCGACCATGATGATGCGGGCCTGGCTGGGGTCGTACCCGCGCACGATGCCCTCGGCCACCACCTTGAGGAACGAGCTCTTGCCGGCCTCCACGTCGCCGAACAGCAGCGCGTGCGGGTCGCCGTTGAAGTCCAGGTGCACGGGCTGCAGGTCGGTCTCGGCGATGCCGATCGGCACCAGGCCCGGCCGCGGCGCCGGCAGCGCCGAGAACGGGAGCAGGGCGGGCAGCAGGCGCACGACCGGGGCGGCGGGCTGCTTCCAGTGCGCGGCGATGCCCCGCACCAGCTCGCTCACGGCGGCCGGCAGCGTCTCCACGTCGGCGCGTCCGTCCACCCGGGGCAGGCCGGTGAGGAAGTGCAGCGCGTCGTGGGTCAGGCCGCGCCCGGGCGCCTTCTCCGGGACGTTGAGGGCGGCCCGGCGGTTGATGAGCGAGTCGCTGGGGTCGCCGAGGCGCAGCTCGACCTTCGTGCCGAACATGTCGCGCACGGCGGCCCGCACATCCATCCAACGGTTCGCCGTGGCGATGAGGTGGATGCCGAAGCCCAGGCCCCGGTTGACCAGCTCGGCGAGCGCGGGCTCCAGGTCCTCGAACTCGTTGCGGATGGTGCCCCAGCCGTCCACGACGAGGAACACGTCGCCGTACGGGTCGTCGGCGAACTGGCCGTCGCGGCGCGCGCGCCGGTAGCTGGCCATGCCGTCGACGCCGGCGGCGGCGAACGCGGCCTCCCGCGCGGCGAGGACGCTGAGCACCTCGGCGACGGTGCGGCGGACCCGGTCGACATCGCGGCGGGCGGCGACACCGCCGACATGGGGCAGTTCGGACAGTGACGACAGGCCACCGCCGCCGAAGTCGAGGCAGTAGAACTGCGCCTCGCGCGGCGTGTGGGTCAGCGCGAGGCTGGTGATGAGCGTGCGCAGGAACGTGCTCTTGCCGCTCTGCTGGGCGCCCACGACGACCAGGTTGCCGGCCGCGCCGGACAGGTCGAGCCACATGGGCTCGCGTGCCTGGTCGAACGGCTTGTCGATGATGCCGACCACGCCGCTCATCCGGCCGTGCAGGGTCGTGTCCCCGGTGGTGACGCCACGCGTGGGCGACACCACGAGGCGGCCGAGCAGGCTGTCCAGCGACGGCGGGTCGGCCAGCGGTGGCAGCCACACCTGGTGCGCGGGCGGGCCCTGGCCCTCCATGCGCCGGACCAGCACCTCCATCACCGTGTCGCCGTGCACCTCCTCGGCCTCGTCGGGCTCGTGCGCAACGGCCGCGGGCTCGTCGCGCACGGCGGCCGCGACGTAGGAGGTGCTGTAGGCGCGGACCGGGTCGTTGGTGCCGCCGTCCTCGGCGAAGCCGGTGAATCCCCGCCGCAGCACCCCGGAGACGTAGGCGGCCTTGAACCGGGTGAGGCCCTCGGTGCCGGCCTTGAGGTAGCCGTTGCCCGGGCTGGACGGCAGCTCGTACGCGTCGGGAACGCCGAGCACCGCGCGGCTGTCCATGGACGAGAACGTCCGCAGACCGAGCCGGTAGGACAGGTGCGTCTCCAGGCCGCGCAGCCGGCCCTCCTCCAACCGCTGCGAGGCGAGCAGCAGGTGGATGCCCAGCGACCGGCCGACGCGGCCGATCTGGACGAACATCTCCACGAAGTCGGGGCGGGCCGACAGCAGCTCGCTGAACTCGTCCACGATGATCAGCAGGCTGGGCAGGGGTGCGAGCGGCACCCCGGCGGCCCGCGCCCGCTCGTAGTCGCGCTGCGACGCGTAGTTGCCGGCGCTGCGCAGCAGCTCCTGCCGGCGGGTCAGCTCGCCGGAGATGGCGCCGAGCATGCGGTCGACGAGCGACAGCTCGTCCTTGAGGTTGGTGATGACGGCGCTGGTGTGCGGCAGGCGGTCCAGTGTGGTGAACGTGGCGCCGCCCTTGAAGTCCACCAGCACGAAGTTGAGGATCTCGGAGCTGTGCGTGACGGCGAGGCCGATCACCAGGGTACGCAGCAGCTCCGACTTGCCGGAGCCGGTCGCGCCGACGAGCAGGCCGTGCGGGCCCATGCCCTCCTGCGCCGACTCCTTGAAGTCGAGCTCGACGGGCCGGCCGTCGGTCCCGACGCCGATCGGGATGCGCAGCCGGTCGCGGTTGGGCCGGCTGGCCCACAGCCGGGCCAGGTCGAACGTGTCCGGGTCGCCGAGTTCGAGCAGCTCGGCGAGGCCCAGGTCGATGCTGTCGGTGCTGCGCTCGGCCACCGACGCGGTGGACAGCCGCAGCGGCGCCAGCTCCCGGGCGAGGCCCTCGGCCTGCGGGATGCTCAGCGCGTCCGCCTTGCCCACCTTGGTGGTGCCGTCCATCGTGGTGCCGGAGACGATGGTGTCGGCGGCGATGTCGAGCACGACGGTGACCTCGTCCAGCAGCCGGGGCGGCTGGTGCGACAGGTCGAGCAGGGTCACGCCGGCGACGCCGCCGTCGGTCATGAGGTGGTCGGAGCCGGCGGTCGTGCCGCCGTCGACGACCACGATGACCTGCGGGCCGTGCGCCCCGCCCGCGCCGCCGGTGAACCGCGGCCGGTTGGCGAGCACGTCGTCGAGCATGGCCTCCAACGCGGTCACCGCGCCCGCGACGAGGCGGACCGGGCCGGACGCGTCGACCTTCGACGGGTGCTGGGCGTGCGGCAGCCACTTGGCCCACTCCCACTCGGCGCGCCGCTCGTCGCCCACGCAGAACGCGATGAGCAGGTCGTCGGGCGCGTGGAAGGTGGCCAGCTGCGCGAGGCTCGCGCGCACCAGCGCCCGGGCCCGATCCTGCGTCGGGTCGGCCTCGCGCAGGTAGACGTGCGCGAAATCGCGCAGCGCGATCGCCACCGGAAGATCGGGGACCACGGAGTACGTCGAGACGAACGTGCGCAGCGCGACCGCGCAGAGCGGCTCCAGCTCGTCCACCGGGCGGGTCTGCGGCGGGATGAGCGGGGTGGCGAGCTCCTGCGCGCCGAGCCCGATGCGGACCACGCCGAAGTCGTGGTCGCCGCGGCGGCGCTCCCACAGCCGCCCGCTGCTCGCCGTCGACCACAGCGCGCCCGGGTCGGGGTGGCGGTAGTGCACGCCGTCGCGCTGGTCCCGGATGGTGTTGCGGACCTGGGCGCGCAGTTGGCTGAGCCGGCGCATGTACTGCCGGCGGGCCTCGACCATCTCCCGCTTGTTCGGGCCGGACTGGCTGGTGATCATCATGCCGATCATCCCGAGGATCGAGACGCCGTACATGGCGCCGGCCACATAGGTCAGCGCGCTGCCCTTCTGGTTGGCGCCCATCATCATGCCCATCGCGGCCGCGCCGGCGGCCATCGGCAGGATCATCAGGAAGCGCGTCCAGCCCTTGCCGCCGGCCTGCGGGACCTCGGGCGGCGGGTCGAGCACCACCTCACCGGTCGGCATGGCCGGTGCCGGTCGCCGCGGTGGACGCGTGACCACCACTGACGTCATGCGCCCTCCCCCACGTGGTCCTTCACGGCGGCGCCCATCGTAGACCAGCCGGTCGTGCCGCGTGGCTACCGCATCGATGCGGCAGCCGCCATCGATGCGGCGCCCGCGTGTTAGGTTGAGCCCTCGCAGCCGCCGAGAGCACTGCGCACGCGTACGGTACGGGGAGGTAGCCGACGTGACGGCCCCGGGTTCGATCAGCCTGGCGAGGGTGACGGTCGCCGCTCCCCAGCGACGCATCGACGTCGCCCTGCCGGACGGTCTGGTCCTCGCTGAACTGCTCCCGCACCTGCTGCGGCACGCGGGCGAGGCCATGGCCGACGAGGGCGAGACGCACGGCGGCTGGGTGCTGCGCCGGGCCACCGGCACGACGCTCGACACGAGCCGCAGCCTCGCGGCGCAGGGCGTCCGCGACGGCGAGGTGCTGCATCTCGCGCCCGGCCGCCTCGACTGGCCCGAGTTCGCCTACGACGACGTCGTCGAGGTCATCGCGAGCGGCTCGCGGCGCAGCGGTCACACCTGGACCAACCAGGCGACCCGGCGCACCGGCTTCGCGGTGGCCGGCACCACGTTCGCGGTCGGCCTCGTGCAGGCCACCCTGTCGGGCCCGCCGTGGGGCGTGGCGACGGCGGTCTGTCTCGGCCTCGCCGGCCTGCTCGCCATCGTGGGCGTCCTCGTCTCGCGCGCGTTCGCCGACGCCCGCGCCGGCGCCGCGCTCGCCGGCTTCGGCCTGCCGTTCGCCTTCCTCGGCGGCCTGCTGCTCGCCGCGCCCGAGGGCGTGACACTGCTGCGCCTGGGCGCCCCGAACGTGCTGCTGGGTTCGGCCGCGCTGCTCGTCGCCAGCGTCGTGGGCTACATCGGCGCGGGCGCCGTGCACCGGGTGTTCATGGCCGGCATCGTCGCGGCGCTGATGGGCACGCTCGCGGCGACGTTCTCCCTGGCGGGCATGTCGGCGGCGGGCGCCGCGGCCATCGCGCTCACCGTCGTCGCCGGTCTGCTCCCGGGCTACCCGCTCTTCGCCACCTGGCTCGGCAAGCTGCCGGTGCCCCGGCTGCCGGACCGGGCGGAGGACATCCTGCGGGAGCGGCCGATGCCGGAGCGCTCGGCCGTGTTCGCCGCCGTGGCGCGCGCCTCCGAGCTGCTCGCCGGCATGCTGACCGGCGCCGCGGTCGTGACCGTCGCGGCGACGGTCGTGCTGGTGCGCACGGACTCGCTCGCGGCCCGGCTGCTCGCCTTCGCGGGCGCGGCCACGCTGCTGCTGCGCGCCCGCCTGTTCCCGGCGTACGCCCAGCGCGTGCCGCTCATCGTCGGCGGCGTGGCCGGCCTGGTCGTGCTGGTCGTGGGGGCGTCGGCGGTGGCCGAGACGACCCAGGCCCGGGTGCTCATCATGATCGGTGTGCTCATCACGGGCGCGGCGATCCTGCTCGCCGGCCTGGTCTACAGCCACGAGCGCCCGTCGCCGTACGTCGGACGGATCGGCGACATCGTGGACGTCCTCGTCATCATGGCGCTCATCCCGTTGGCCTGCGCGGCGACCGGGGTGTTCAGCGCCATCCAGGGGCTCTTCGCCTCGATGAGCGGGTGAGGTGACGCGTGGCGACCCGACGCGACCAGCTGCACTCCTACCAGTTCCTCACCCAACGGGTGATCTCCGCGTTCGTCATGCGCGAGACGGACCCGGCGCAGTCGCCGCTGCGCCGCGGCATCGGCGCCGCGTTCGCCGGCATCATGGTGGCCGTCATCGTGGGGGCCGGCTTCGGCATCTACGGGCTGCTCACCAACACCGGCAACGACGCGTGGCGCACCGACGGCTCGGTGGTGGTGGAGAAGGACACCGGCGCGACGTACGTGTACGCCGGCGGGGTGCTGCACCCGACGCTCAACTACACGTCCGCACTGCTCGCGGCGGGTCGACCGAACCCGACGGTGCACCGGGTCGCCACGAAGGCGCTGACCGGCGTGACCCGCGGCGTGACCGTCGGCATCGAGGGCGCGCCGGCGTCGCTGCCCAGGGCGGACAGCCGTGCGGGCCTGCCCTGGTCCGCCTGCACGGTGTCGGACACCAACCAGGCCGGCCAACCGGTGAGCCGGACGACGCTGCTCATCGCGGAGGCGCCGGCCGGGGCGCGCGAGCTGGGCGACGACGCCCTGCTCGTGGCGGACGCCAAGCTCGACACCACGTACCTGGTCTGGCACGGCCTGCGCTTCCCCATCGCCCAGTCCGGCACCACCGTGCCGGCGCTGTTCGGCGCCGTGGTGTCGACCACGCCGGTGAGCACGTCGTGGCTCAACACGCTGGCCCGGGGCGAGACCATCGGGCCGCTCACCATCGAGGGGCGCGGCAGCGCGTCGGCCGCCGTGCCCGACCACCGCGTCGGCGACCTGCTGGTCAGCCAGTCCGCGTCGGGTCCGCTGTTCTACCTGGTCTTCGCCGATGGGCTGGCCACCCTCACGCCGCTGCAGAAGGCGCTGGTGGTCGCGCAGAACCCGGGCGAGCCGGACGAGATCTCGGTGCAGCAGGCGTCGACCGCGCCGCGCAGCCGCAAACTGGGCACCCCCGCCGCCGAGGTGCGCCCGCCGGCCACCGTGCCGACGCTGGCGAACCGCAACCCGGCCGACCCGTTGTGCGCCGTCACGCGCGACGCCAAGGCCGCGCCCACCGTGTCGGTGGGCGGCACGGTGGCCGGGGCGCCGATCGGCGCGACCACGGGCACGGCCACGCGCGGCGCGGAGGCGGACGGCACGAGCCTGGCCGACCGGGTGCTCGCGCCGGCGGGCCGGGTGTCGCTGGTCCGCGCGGTGGCGAGCCCGACCGCCGGGACGGGGTCGTACTTCTTCGTGACCGATCTGGGCATCAAGTACGGGGTGCCCGGCGCGGACGTACTCCCGCTCCTGGGTTTTTCGGCGGACCTGGCGGTGAACGTGCCGAACAGCCTGGTGTCCCGGCTGCCCACCGGCCCGGTCCTCGACCCGGCCGTGGCCCGCTCCCCCGTCGGCGCGACGGACTGACGGGTCAGCGTTCCTCGAACAGCAGCACCGGTCCGGACGGCTCGAGGTCGGTCGCGCTCTCGTGCGGTGGCGCCGCCTCGGCGGCCCGCCAGCGCCGGCGCCGCCCGCGCGGCAGGGTCATCCCGAGCACGAGGGCGAGGAACGCGCCGACGGCCGCGATCGCCGTGCCCCACAGCGCGATCTCGCGGCTGCGCGCCCACGGGCCGCCGTCCGCCGGGGGCGGGACGGCCATCCCGGGCAGCGCGGCGGCCGGGCCGGGGGCCAGCTCCTCGGTGGTCGCGGCGTACGGGTTGATGAGGCCGTGGCCGTAGTAGGCCGCGCCGGCGGCGGGCGTGGCCGTGGCCTGCAGCAGCCGGCTCACGGCGGACACGGGCAGGTCGCGCTTGGCGCGCACGAGCGCGGCGGTCGCCCCGACGTACGCGGCGGCGAAGCCCGTGCCGGTGGCGCCGACGAGGTGCCCCTTGCCCGGGGCGAGGGTGACCAGCTCGACGCCGGGCGCCACGACGTCGACGTAGGTGCCGTGCTGGGACTTCCCCCACACCTCGGCGTTCGGCGCGATCGCGCCGACCCCCAGCACCCCCTCGTACGACGCGGGGTACGGCGTGCGGTTGTCGTCGTCGCCGAGGTCGCCGACGGCGGCCACGACGAGGACCGAGGCGTCCAGCGCCCGGGCGACGGCCTCGCGCAGCTCCTTGCGGTCGGTGTAGACGGCCGTGGGGATGACGATGACCCCGGCGCCGTGCGTGGCCGCCCAGTCGACGCCCCGGGCGAGCACCACGGGATCGGCGGGGACGACGCTGTAGCCGGAGTCGTCGATCACCTTGACCGGCATGATGGTCGCGCCCGGGGCCACGCCGGCCACACCGGTGCCGCCGGCGGCCTGCGCCGCGATGATCCCGGCGAGGGCCGTGCCGCGCCCGAGGCAGTCGCTGTCGGCGCCGTTCTTCCTGGTCACCGCGTTATAGCCGGCGTCGACGTGGCCGGCGAGCTGCGGGTGCCGGCGGTCGACGCCGGTGTCGAGCACGGCGACGGTGACGCCGGCGCCGCGCGCGAACGGGGCCACCCGCTCGGTGCCGAGCAGTTGCTCCGCCCACGGTTTCTGCGCGTACGTGGTGCCGGGCTTGGCGCAGGTCACCGCCGCGGCGGCGGGCGTGACGGGCAGCAGGGCGGCGAGCAGCGCGGCCGCGCACCACAGGGCGAGCCGGGTCACCGGAGCCGGTCCAGGGCGGAGAGGTAGGCGTCACGGACGGTGCGCAACCGGTTGACCGCGAAGCGGCCGGGGTCGCGGCGGTGGACCGTGCGGCCGCGTTCGGTGAAGAACGCGGCGTCGGGCACGGCGGTCTCGCCGGCCGGCACGAACTTGAGCACCTCGTCCATGGCGGCGAGAGCGATGGTGAGCGACTCGCGCCGCTCGGCGAGCTCGTCGCCGTCGGACGCGTCGCCGACCGAGCTGGCGGACTGGGCGCAGATGTCGGCGACGAGCAGCCAGTCACCGGGGTCGAGCAGCAGCGACGGCTCGTCGCCGCCGAACGTGACGGGCGCGCCGGGCGCCGGCGTCACCGGCCGCTCCGGCAGGGCGAAGTACGCCTCGCGGTCGCGGCCGCAGTCGCCGCAGGCCCCGAAGTAGCGCCGGGTGACGGTGCCGTCGACCTCGGCGAGCGCGCTGCGCCAGGCGACCTCGGTGGCCCCGCAGTCGTCGCAGCCGTGCAGGTCGAGGAAGAGGTGGGCCTCGTCGCGGGTGCGGGCGGACGGGTGCACGGTCGGGCTCAATCCAGGTACCGTCCTGTCTCGGGATCCTGGCCGAGGATGCGGCGTACTCCCTGGATGAATTCTCGCTGCTGCTCCGTGGTGGGCCAGCGGACCGACGGGTCGACCTCGGCGCCCGGCTCGATGAACTCGACGTCGTCGAGGCCGTGCCGGGCCTTCCACTCGGCCCGCCAGGCGGTGATGGCGAGGTTCTGCCGGTCGCGCTCGCTGCTGGTGGTCATGGCGTCCTCCCCGTGCCGGCACCGATCCTAACGGCCTACAGATCGTCGAGTTGGACCGTGAGTTGGCAGGACTGGAACCCGTCCTTGCGCGCGACCTCCTTGCCGCCGACGAAGATGACGCAGGTCAGCGTCAGCTTGGTGTCGAGGCCGGGGGCCAGCGAGTGGGCGCTGATGGCGGCGGTGTCGACGTTCTCACCGAGGGTGACCTCCTCGGACCAGTTCACCGTGCCGGCGGAGATCGTGTCCTTGGTCATGCCGGCGGCCCCGACGTACTCCAGGGCGATCGTGCCGGCGGCCTCACCGCCACTGACCTGGTAGATCACCTTCATGGGGTCGTGACCCGCGGTGCATCCGGCCGTCGCGGCGATGACCGCGCCCAGCGCGCCGACCGTGACGATCTTCCTCATCCACATGAGACGCTCCTCCCCACGGTGATCCTAGTGGCCCCCGGCCAGGGCGGCCGGCCCGGTACGGTGGGCGCATGCTGCTCGCCCGGTCCGCGCCCGAGTGCCGCCTCTACATCTCGCTGCACCCCTGCTCCTGCGACGAGACGAGCCTGCCGGTCCGGCACACCCTGCGCACGTCGGGCGACGACCTGCTCGCCGTCTACCAGGGCGAATGCCCACGCTGCGGCCTGCCGCGCCAGTTCGCCTTCGTGCTCGACCCGGCCACGCCGCCACCGCCGCCGGCCTTCGGCGGCGCGGCGCCGTCGCGCATCGTCTGCCCAGGACAGTTCGCGATCGCCGCGGACAACGCGGCCCGCGCGACGCCGCTGAGCCCCGCGGGCCTCACCCCCACCCAGCGGGAGTACGGGCACGACGCGCTCGCCTACGCCGTCGCCGCCCAGGAAGAGGTTCTCAAGTTCGTCCCCGAGGGCGCGGACGCGGTGCCGGAGTCGGCGTTCACATCGCCCGAGGGCGCCCGGCTGTATGCCGGGGACCCGGGCCGGTTCCGCCGCGCCCGCCTGGTCGCGGTCGCCGACGCCTACCGCTCGGCGCTCGCGCAATACTCCTGAGACACCCCACCGCATCCAGGATCCCGTTACTGTCCGGCTGACCCGCGCCGGGATTCGGGTTATGGCGCCATGGGCCTCGAATCCGGCCCTGAACTCCAGCGCTATGGCGCCAAAGCCACGCCGTTTGTCACGGGCGGTCGCCGAACGACAGCCACGCCTTGAACCGGTACGACGTTACGTCGATCATCACGGGGCCGCTCCCGCCGGTCACCGCCCAGTTCCGGTCGACGTCGAAGTCGGGGTGGAAGACCGGATCGCCGGCCGGGTCGACCCGGCCGGGATCGATCGCCTCCCGCCACGCGGCGGCGTTGAGTGCCGTCAGGTCGAGGCCGAGCCGGTCGGCGACCTCGGCCGACCGGTACCCACGGTCGTCGTAGTAGTCGCCGTGCCGCGGCATGCTTGCGACCCACGCCAGCACCTCGGCCGGGTACCCGTAGTGGGCGTAGAAGTCGTCGAGGTCGTGGAACTCGCCGGCGCGGGCCGCGAGGCTTTCCGCGAGTGCCGGGTCGCCGGTCGGGAACGGGTAGCCGGGCCGCTCCGTGACGAACGGCCGCCGACTGATCCGGGTCAGGTCCAGGGGGCCGTGGGCGCCGGCCGCCGGCCCGTCCGTCACGATCGCGTAGATCTCGCGCCGGTCGGAGTCGCGCTGCACGAACCGGCACACATCCACGCTGAGGTCACCTGACACCCCGGCACAGTACCCCGACCTACGCCCATCCGGCCCGTGGGGCCGATCGTCAGTCGCGACCGCGGGAGTTCATCGCGGTGATCAGCGCGCCCAGGGCGTTGCGCAGCGCGGTCGCCGGCAGGCGCACGTCGCGGAACTGCCCGTACTTGTCGGTGATCTCGACGTCGTCGGGGGTGACCTGTGCGACCGTGGCCGCGACGACGTTGAGGGTGAATCCGACACCCTCCGTCGCGATCTTCTCGTCCCAGATCCTCAGGAAGTCCTCGACGCTCCAGGCCCGGGTGCCGAAGCCGACGATGAGCGTCTCCACCGCGATGGACACGTTGGCCTCGCAGGGCGGGGCGCACCGCGCCTCCCACACCTCGCCGTCGTAGACGAACTCCCAGGCAGTGTCGGCCGTGACCACGAATCAACCACCCCTGGGGAAGAACGTCTCCGGCACCCCGTCGCGGAGATAACCGGCCAAGGCTACACCTCGGTACGTACCGGTCACGAAGGTTCCGCCGCGCCGGTAGGTGCCGTGCTCGAACAGGTACTCGCCGGCGAGCCGGATGTCGTGCTCCGTCCAGCCCTCCGGGAAGAACGTGTGGCCGATCGAGTCCTTGGCGATCGGGTTCCACGATTCGTCCAGGTGACCGACGACGCCGCGGACGGTCGCCGACCCGTCGGCGTTCACGACGATCTCGCCCCGGATGAACCGGTCGGGCGGATAGTGCGCGGGGTCCGGCCCGGGATGCAGGTGCCAGCCGCCGAACTCGCCCTGCGCGTTCACGTCGCCGTGCAGGACGTGGTTCATCGTGGGCGGCGGGATCTCGACCGCGGGGGCCGCGGGCACCGGCAGAGCCGGATCCCGGCTCTCGGCGGCGTGCGACGCCTCGGCCGCCACCTCGCGGCGCGACGCCGGTTCCAGCGGGCGCTCCGCGTCGAAGTGGTCGGGAATGCTGGACCGGCGCGACTCGGCGGCCGCCTCCCGGACGTCGGCGACGTCGCGGCCCTCGTGGATCGCCTCGATCCTGGCGATCAGCTCGCGGGCGGCGTTGCCGGCCGAGTACCGCTGGTTGAGGTAGTCGCGCAGTTCCACTGCCCGCCCGCGCTCGGCGGTCAGCCCTTCGATCGACCGTCGCGTCGCCTCGACCCAGTCGTTGAGCCGCGCCTGGTTGACTTCTTCGACCACACGCCTGGCCGTCGCCGCGGACAGCTCGCCGTCCGGCCCGGCAGCCCGATCCAACGCGCGGGTCAGCGCCTCGACGGTCACCCCGTCGTGCACCACGGCGGCCTCGCCGAGCCGCCCCGGGACGAAGGCCCGGTCGCCGAAGAACATGCCCGCGCCCGTCCCCTCGCCGACGAGCACCGGCACGCCCGCGCGGGCCGCCTCGCTGGCCGCGAGCCCGAAGCCCTCGTGGATGGACGGCATGAGGACCAGGTCCGCGTCGTAGAGGTCGCGCAGCAGCTGGCCCCGGTCGGAGACGAACTCCACGACCGTGAGCACGTCGGCCGCGTCGGCCCAGCGCTCCCGGACGCCGGCCAGCTCGTCGTGCGGCACGCCGCGCGCGGTGACGTGCGCGGGGATGCCCTGCGCCTGCAGCTCGCGGGCCACCTTGATGAGGAAGTCCACGCCCTTGAGGTCGTCGTTGGCCCGGCCCTGGAAGAGCAGCTCGAAGACGTCGCGGTCGGCTGGCCGCGCGTGCGGTTCGCCGGGTGACCGGATCATGTCCGAGATGATGGTGTGGACGGGCGGCGGGTTGCCGGGGTTCGCCTCGGCGCTCAACCGCCCCGCCTCGTGCGCGAGCAGCGCGCCGACGCCGGCGACAAGGTCCGCCCCGGCCATGAGCTTGCGCTCCGTCGCCGCGTGTTCGAGACCCTCGCCGACCTTGCCGCGCAGCGCGTCGAGCACCTCCGGCGCGGTGTGCAGCACGTGCACGTACTTCGCGCCGGGGTAGACGTGCTCGGCCAGCCACTTGGCGGCGCCGCCGCCGAAGCGGGAGTTGCCGACGATCACGTCCACGTGGGCGGGCAGGCCCTCCAGCAGCAACGGGAGGGCCCGGTTGTCCGGTGTGCCGTCCGCGCGGTGCACGCCCCACACCGGCTCGACGCCGCTGACCGTGATGTTCTCGCCCGGCGCGAAGCGCAGCACGCCGGGCCGCGCCGGATCGACCACGCCGACGCGGCCGTGCACCGTCACGCCCGCGTTGCCGAAGGCCTCGGTCATGTCCCGGTTCGCCGTGGCCACGCCGCCGCGCGTCGAGATGTACTCGTCGCACACGGTCATGACGCGCATCCCGTCGCCGGCGGGCGGCTCGGCGCCGGCGCGCCGGAGCACGACCTCGCGCGGGTTGAGCTCGCGCGCGAACGCCTCGCCGGAGACGCGGGGCGTGTCGGGCCGCTGCCGCGCGATGACGTCGTGCAGCTCGCGGGCGACCACGTCGGGGCCGCGCGTGCCGGTGAGGTGCTCGCGGAGCACGAGCGCACGCCCGCGCTCGATGTCGGGGTGGCGCCACACCTCGGCGGCCCGGTCGGCCCAGGCCCGGGCGTCGAACCCACCGCCGCCGTCACGGCCGATCACCGAGCCCTCGGCCAGGTGCGCGGGCACGCGGCCGCCGTCGCGGAGCAGGACACCAGGCCCGGTGCGCCCGTCGGCGATGACGGGTACGCCGTGCTCGAGGGCGGCGAAGCCGCCGTCGTGCCCGGCCCGCTCCGGCATGAGCACCAGGTCGGCGCCGTGCAGCAGGTCGGTCAGCTCCTCCGCGTCGCGCGGCGGGCGCTGGACCCGCACCTCGACGCCGGCGACGTCGCGCAGCTCGCGGGCGAGCGTGGCCGCGTCGCCCGACGTGGTCACGGTGAGCCGGACCTCGCCGAGGCCCCGGCCGCTCAGCTCCCGCGCGACCTGGGCCGCTTCGGTCAGCGACGTCGGGTTGCCGTCGTGGACGAGCAGCTCGAAGGGCTCGCGCGGGCCGCGCGGCGGCGGCGTGGGCCGCGCCTCGAACGCGGGCGGGATCTCGACGACCTCGGGCCGGTGCGCGCCACCGAGGGTGTCGAGCTGGGCCCGCACGGCCTCCGCGACGTCGTGGTCGCGCGCCACGATCACATCGGCGCGGGACAGCACCTCGATCTGGCCGGGCTGCGTGGGCGGCCGGTCCACCACCTGCACCAGCGTCGCCTCGGGGTAGAGCTGCTTGTGCCGGTCGGCGACGCCGGCGGTCATCTCGTGACCCACCATCACGTCCACCTCGGCGGGCAGCCGGTCCGTGCGCAGCAGCGGCGCCAGCTCGGAGACGGTGCCGGGGACCGGCTCGGCCCCGACGACCCGCACGCCGGGCGCGACCGTCGCGTCGGGTGCCCCGGGCTGGCGCAGCACGGCCTCGTCGCCCACCCGGCCGAGCAGCGCGGACAGGTCGCGCAGGCCGCTGGTACCGCCGCGCGGCGGGCCCTCGAAGCCGACCATCCGCAGCCGGTCCGTGGGCGCCATCTCGGCGTCGAAGAAGTCCGGTTGGAGCTCGCCGTCGCGCCGGGCGGCCGCGTAGTGCGTGGCCTGCACCGCGCTGGCGACGTACCCGCCGTCGAAGTTGCCGCCCTCCGGCGGCGCGTCCCGGCCGCTGGAGGCGATCGCGTGGGCGGTGTCGCGGGCCTGCCACACGGCCGCGTCGTTGCCGGAGACCGGGTGGGTCAGCGGATCCGTGCCGGCGCGGGCGAAGAACGGCTCGCCGCCCATCGGATAGAACCGCGACGCCGCGCCGGTCACGTCGATGGTGTGCGGGCCGACGGTGAGCCGGTAGCCGAGGTACTGGCCGGCGTTGTCGAACAGCAGGGACGATTTGATGGTGGTGGGGTCCGTCTTGACGGCCAGGTCCACGAGGCGGCTCGCGGCGGGCGGCACACCGTTGCGGGAGCCGAGGGAGGCGATGAGGCCGTCGCCCTCCGCGTACACCCGGCCGGTCTCGTCGACGACCCGGTACCGGTACGAGCCGTCGGGTTGGGTCACCCGCTCGATGTGGTCGATGAACCGGTCGAACTCGATCCGCAGCCGGTCGTGGGGGCCCCGCCAGCCGCCGCTCGGCGACGGGGTGCTCGCCTCGGCCGGGCGGGCCGGGTTGTAGCCGCCGTCGTAGGCGTCGCGGACCTGGCGCCACTGGGTGTTCTCCGCGAGGCCCTCGGTGGGGCCGCGGCCCAGCATGACGAACCGGTGCGGCTCCGCCGCGCCCTCGGTGAGGCGCAGCATGTTCTCCACCGCGCTGATGCCCGTGCCGCCGGTGCCGGCGATGACCCAGTCGCGGGCGGCGGACGGGTCCACGCCGCTGCGCAGGTTCGCCTCGTCGCCGAAGACGACGCGCGTGGGGTCGTCGAGGCGCATCTGGTGCCACTCGCCGGCCCGCTGCAGCGACGAGACGGCGCGCGCGGGCAGCGGGTCGGTCGCGATCCCGTGCCGGGCCAGCACGTCGAGCGCGGGCCGGGCGTTCGCCGCGTCCGTCCAGTTGAGCGCGTCGATCTCGGCCTTCGCCGCCGCGGCGGCCGGGCGCGGATCGGCGGCCAGCGCCTTGGAGATCCCCGCGAAGGAGCCGCGCAGGCCCAGCTCCCGGTGCACGCCGGGGATCGCCTCGGGCGGGAAGCCGGTGGAGATGACCGGGACGCCCTCCACCTCGACGGTGATCCGCTCGCCGCGCTGGGGGATGATGTCGAGCAGCAGCCGGTCGCCGTCGACGCGCAGCTCGGCGCGCCCGTTCACCACCGGCCCGGCGGCGGCGATCGTGTCCTCCCAGTACCGCACCGCGTCGAGCGGCACCCGGCCGCCCGGGTCGGGCACGAGCCGGGTCGAGCCGTCGGGGCCGATGATCTCGCGGACCGCGAACTGGTACGGGTCGCCGAGGCCGGTGCGGCTGAGGTTGCGCAGCTGGTCGGCGGTCTGCGCCACGTGCGTGCCGTTGTCGGCCTGCCAGCGCAGGCGCTCGTCGACGACCAGCGCGTGCGGGTCGCGCCCGGCCGCCGAGGCGCCCGCCCCGATCTGCGCCTGCACCTTCACGTACTCCCCGGGGGGAAGGTCGGCCGCGCGGGCGTGCAGGTCCGCCAGGGTCCGGTCGCTGCGCAGGTCCCGCGCGGCGGTGGCCGCGTCCGCGACGCGGGCCAGCTCGTCGGGGCCGACGAGGCGCCCGTTGTCGATGATGGGCCGCTCGATCGCCGGTTCCAGCCGCGCGGCCCGCGCCTCCATGGCCCGTTGGTCGGCCTCGGCCCGCTCGCGGATCGAGGTCAGCTCCGCGCGTTCGGCGGGCGTCATCGAGGCCGGATCGCGGCCGGCCACCTCCAGCAGCCGCTCGACCTGCGCCCGGTGGGCCGGTGACAGTCCTTCGAGGACCAGTTGCCGGCGGGCCTCCGCTCCCGGCTCGCCGGCGCGCAGCCCCAGGTGGTCGACGAGCGCCATGCTCTCGCGCACCACGCGGTCGTGCGGCGTCGGGGACGCGGGCAGGTCGCGACCGAGAACGCGCAGCTCCTGCACCCGGCCGGCGTCGTGCGGGCTGAGCCGGGCGCCGTCGGGCACCCCACCTGCGCGCAGCACGTCGGGCTGGTACGCCGGCTCGCCGGCGGCGTAGCGCGCCCGGTCGGCGACGATCTCGCCGAGTTCGTGCGCCATGGCGCGCTCGACGTGCACGAGGCCGAGCTGGTCGGAGATCTGGACGACGTACTCGCCGCGGTGGTTCGGGCCGCCCTTGTCGTGGTTGAGCGTCGTCTCGGCGGCCGCGTCCACGCGCAGCCACTGGGTCTCGACCCGGACCGTGAACGCCTCACCGCCCCGCTCGATCCGGTACAGCACGCCGGCGCGCCGGGTGTCGAGGCGTTCGACGCGCACGTCGCCGAGGCCCTCGGCGGCGCGTTCCATGAGCTCCGGCGTGACCGACCTGATCAGGTCGGCGCGGTGCTCCGGGGTGGGCAGCTCGTGGCGGCCGTGATAGTCGCCGCCGGGCACGCGCAGCGAGTTGATCGTGCCGTCGAGGTAGTGCTCCGACCGGGGGTGCAGCGGCCCGATCTCGCTGACGAGTTTGATGCCCCTCCAGTCGCTGCCCATCAGCACACGCTTGCCGAGCCACGTGCCGGTGCTCTCGTGCTGACCGTTCCAGCCGGCGTTGGAGATCTCGATGGGCCGCGGGAAGCGGGGGTCCTCGATCCGCAGCCGGGACCGGCTCAGCAGGTCCTCGCCGGCGGCGTACTCGTGGGCGAGCCGGTCGGCGATGACCGACCGGTCGGTGGTCTGGTAGCGCTCGGCGAGGCGGCCGATGTCGGCGGTCAGGTCGTTGACCGACGCGATGTCCTCGCGCAGCGCCGCCATCTCGCGGCGCACGGCGGACATGACCGCGTCCGCGCGGTGCTGCGAGCCGGGCGCCCAGTCGAAGCCGGCGCGGGCCCACGCGTACCCGCCGACGGACAGCGATGCGTGGATCTCGATGTGCCGCAGCCCCGACTCGACGTACCACGCCTCGACGTACTCGTTGAACCTGGTCGCGAAGCCCCTGCCCTGCAACGCGTCCGGCACCCGGAAGCCCACGTGGTCGGCGATGAGCTGGCCGTCGTGACCGCGGAAGAACCGGTAGGTGATGACGTTGTAGGAATGCCCGCTCTCGGGGTGGCTGATGTCGACACGGATCGTGATGGAGTTGGCGTCGACGGAGATCGAGTGTTCCCGGGCGAGGTCGAGATGCAGCCGCACGCCGGCGAACTCGCGCCCGTCGAACAGGCGGGCGACCTCCGCGCGGATGGTGTCCCGCCAGGCGTCGGCCTCGCGCTGGTTGCTCGGGATCAGCTCGTCCATGCTGGGCCGGCGACCCTCGTGGTGCCACGGCGGGTCGGACCAGATCTCGTCGTGGGTCGACACGTCGCGTTCGCGCGACGCCTCGACGGGGTGCTGTTCGCGGGCGGCCGCCGGCTCGTGGACGGTCACGCTCTCATGCGGGGAGTACGTCCGGCGGCCGATGACGTTCGCGTCCCGCCCGAGGGTGCGGTCCTCGTGGGGCACCGGTTCGAGGCGTTCGGTCGGGTGGCCGAGGCGGGCCAGGTCGCGGTCGACGCCGGCGATGTCGCGCCGCAACTGCTCCCGCTCGGCGTGCACCGGCTCCTGCCGCAGCTCGCGCAGGAGCAGGTTGCGCTCGTTGAGGCGGGCGTTGACGTCCGGCCTGCCCTCGGGCATCGGCGGGCGGGTCGCCTGCTCGACGCCCAGCATCCGGCTGAGCCGGTCCATCGCCCGGCGGACGACGCCCTCCTGGGTGGGCCGGTGCGCGGCGGCGGCGTGCTCGTGCATCGTCTCAGTGATCGAGTTGACCCAGACCCGGCCCAGTTCGGCCGCGTCGATCCGGTCGCTGACCCGGATGACGTGCGGCTCGTTGGCCGGGTCGACGCTGCGTGTCGTCTCGGCCACGTTGGTCATGTCGTGCCCGACCTCGACCCGGAACGTGTGGTCGCCCGCGTACCGCGTCATGACGTGCACGACGTCGCCCTCGGAGTGGACCCCGATGATCTGGCGGTCGCCGAAGTCGCGGACGCTGACGCGGTTGATCCCCTCGACGACCTCGCGGGCCGTGGCGTCGGCCTGGCTCGCCGGGCGGCCGTCGGGCACCGCGCGCGTGCCCTCGATCGGCTCGTTGGCGCGGGTCAGCTCGTCGCGGCCCGCAGGGGGGCGACCGATCTCGGCGTCCACCCGCTCCTGCGCGACCGACCGTTCGAAGCCCTCCGGACGCGGCGCGGCCCGTTCGCCCGCGTTCTCGAACGGCAGGCGGGCCTGGTCATGGGCGAGGCGGCCCAGGTCGACACCGTGCTCGGCCGCGGTGCGGGTGGTGATGGGGCCGCGCAGCGTGCCGACCGCCGGGTCGGTCTCGTGGTAGCGCTCGGCGATCGCCTGCCGGGCCCGGTCCACGATGACCTCCGGGGCGAGGCGCGGTTCGCCCACGACCAGCTCCGGGCCGACCAGCTGGCGCTCGTGCGGCTGCATGTACTGGTCAAGGATCTTCTCGACGATCTGCCGGGGCGTGTACTCGGCCAGTTCGCGGTAGCCGTCGGAGTGCGGCAGCCGCAGGTCGCCGGAGAGGTCGCCCCGGGAGCCGTGACCGGCGAGCCCGCGCAGGAACTCCTGCTGCACGGAGAACGCCTCGAACTCGCGCTCGAACTTCAGCCGCGCCCGGACCAGGTCGCGGACGTCGTGCGGGCGACCCTCCACGGCGTCGTGCACCAGCATCGAGTTGGGCTGCAGGCTGTGCGTGCTCTCGTGCACGACGGTGGCGGCCACGGCGCTCAGCGACCGCGGCTCACCGGACAGCGTGTGCGCCGCGATGTACGTGTGCCCGGTGACCGAGTAGAAGCCGCCCCGGGCCGAGCCCGCGATGAACCCCTGCGCGACGGCGTACTGCTCGGGCGTCAGCAGGTGCTTCGCGGCCTGGAGATCCTTGGGGATGGCGCTGGCGAGCGTGCGCTGCGTGTGCGCCTGGAACTCCGGGCCCAGCACGTCGCCGATCTTCGCGACGGCGATCGCCTGGTCCATCACGTGGAACCGGTGGGTGGCCGGGTCGATCGTGACCTCGCGGACGGCCATCTCCACCGAGTTGAGCGGGTCGACGCCGTGCAGGTCGCGCCAGCCCGGGTCGGCGGGCTCGCCGCCGCGCTCGAAGTTGCGCCAGTCGGCGTACCGGTCGCTGTACCTGTTGACCGCCTCGCTGAGCTCGCGCACCCCGGCGACCAGCTCGGTGACGTCGCCGGTCTCGCGGGCGCGGGCCACCATCGCGTCGAGCCGGTCGGCCACCTCGGCGACCCGCTCCAGGTCGCGGATGCGCTCGGCGACCACGTGCTCGGGGTACGTGGCGCTCAACCTGTCCCGCGCGCTCGCCACCAGGTCGCGCACGTCGGCGGTCAGCTCGCTCGCGGACCGGTGCGACCGGGAGAAGTTGGTGCTGCGGGCCAACTCGGCGTCGACGTGCGGCGCGAGGGGAAGGGGCTCGCCGTCGCGCCCTTGCCCGTCGCGCCCTTGCCCGTCGCGGCCTTCACCGTCGCGGCCTTGGGCGTCGCGGCCTTGGGCGTCGCGGCCTTGGGCGTCGCGGCCCTGTCCGTCCCGGGTGCCGGCCTCGGCGCTCGGGTCGCGGGCCGCGTTCTCGC
>NZ_BAAALT010000151.1:218-30406 GCF_039528515.1 Luedemannella flava | reverse complement strand
CCGCCCCGGCGGCCCCTACCGGTGGCGGCCGCTGGCCTACCTGGCCTACTCGCGGGCCGGGGACGGCGACGCGGTCGAGACGGCCCGGCTGTTGCTGGCGGCCGGCGCCGACCCCGACGAGGGCTACCTGTGGCACGGCCTGCCCATCCCGTTCACGCTGCTCACCGGCGTCTTCGGGGAGGGCGAGCTGGGCCCGGTCCGCCAGCCCCGCCACCCGGACTCCCTCGTGCTGGCCCGCGCGCTGCTCGACGCGGGCGCGGACGCCAACGACGCCCAGGCCCTCTACAACCGGATGTTCGGCGCCGACAACGACCACCTCACCCTCCTCTTCGAGTACGGCCTGGGCCGGGGCGACTGGGGCGTGTGGCGGCGCCGGCTGGGTCCCGACGTGGTCGGCCCGCCGGCGGACCTGCTGGGCGCGCAGCTGCGCTGGGCGATCGAGCACGGGCAGCTCGCCCGCGTGCGACTGCTCACCGAGCAGGGGGTCGACGCGGTCTCTCCGCCGGGGCGTACTCCCCTGGGGTTGGCTCTGGTGAGCGGGGAGGGTGAGGTCGCCGACTACCTGAGGTCGCGCGGCGCCGTCGACGCCGGGCTGGATCCGGTCGATGAGCTGGTCGCGGCGGCGCTGGCGGGCGACCGGGCGGCGGTGCGCCGGCTGGGTCCGTCCATCGTGGAGGATGCGCGGCGCGCGCGGCCGGGCCTGATGGTGTGGGCGGCGGCGCGCGGGCGGCCCGACGGGGTGGCGCTGCTGGCGGAGCTGGGGTTCGACGTGAACGCCTACGGGCGGCGGGACGCGCCCGTCGAGGAGCCGTGGGAGACGGCGCTGCACGCGGCGGCCCTGGACGGCCACGACGACCTGGTGCGGTTGCTGCTGGGCCTCGGCGCCGACCGGTCGCTGCGCGACGTGCGGTTCGGCGCGACGCCGGCCGACTGGGCGCGCCACCAGGGCCACCCCGGCACCGCGGCCCTCATCGAGGCGTGAGAAGGGCGGCCCGCGTCGCCACCACGACGCGGGCCGCCCCTGTCTCAGGACTCCGAGATGGCCACGCGGCGGTAGACGCGGCGCAGCGGGGCCGGAGCCCACCAGGCGGTGCGGCCCAGCAGCGCCATCGCCGCCGGCACCAGCACGCCCCGGATCAGCGTCGCGTCGAGCAGGATGGCCAGGCCCGTGCCGAGCCCGAACAGCTGCAGGAAGCTCACCGAGCTGGTGCCGAAGGCGAAGAAGCTCACCGCGAGCAGCCCGGCGGCCGTGGTCACGATGCGCCCGGTGCGGGCCAGGCCCTCGCTCACCGCCGTGGCGGTCGGCGCGCCCTGCTCGTGCAGCTCCTTGATCCGGCTGGTGAGGAACAGCTCGTAGTCCATGGACAGGCCGAACGCGATGCAGAACAGCAGCACGGTCATCGAGGTGTCCATCGGCCGCGGCGTGAAGCCGAGCAGGTCCGCGAGGTGCCCGTCCTGGAAGATCCAGGTCATCACGCCCAGCGTCGCGGACATCGACAGGCCGCCCAGCACGAGCGCCCGCAGCGGCTGCACGATGCTGCCGGTGAACAGGAACAGCAGCACGAACGTGGTCGCCACGATGAGCCCGAGCGCCCACGGGAGCCGACCGCCGATGCCCGCCTTGCTGTCCACGAGCTGCGCGTCGACCCCACCCACGAGGTGGCTCGCGCCCGCCGGCCCGGGCAGCGCCCGGACGTCGCGCACCAGCTCCTGTGCCGCGTCGGACTTAGGTTCCAGATCCGTGAGTACGCGCAACCGCTGCGCGCTGGCGCTCGTCAGGCCCCCGGCGTTCGGCGCGGCTGGGCCGGCGCTG
Source organism: Luedemannella flava (assembly GCF_039528515.1). NCBI lineage: Bacteria > Bacillati > Actinomycetota > Actinomycetes > Micromonosporales > Micromonosporaceae > Luedemannella > Luedemannella flava. Next base: position 28,593 of record NZ_BAAALT010000151.1, on the reverse strand, counting down.
CCATCGGCGAAGGTGCCGGCCGCAGTCTGCACCGCGGTGACGCCGTCGAGGCGGGACAGGCTGGTGGCGTAGTCCGCCCACGCGGCCTCGGCGACCGGGCCCGTGGTCACCACGTCGATCGCGCTGGTCCCGTTGCCGGCGAAGTTCGTCCGCAGCGTCTCGGCCACCACGCGGCTGTCCGCCCCGGGCGGCAGGACACCCTCGTCGGGGGTGCCGAACCTGACGCCCAGCAGCGGACTTGCCGCGACGAACAGTGCGATGAGGACGGGCAGGCCGGCCAGCACCGGGCGGCGCATGACGGCCGAGGCCAGGCGACCCCACCACGGCGAGGACGGCCCACGGTCGGCGCGCGCCCATGGCAGTTTGCCCTTGTTGACGCGCGGCCCGAGCACCGTGAGCAGCGCGGGGACGACGACGAGCGCGGCGACGGCCGAGATGACCACGACGCCGACGCCGGCGTACGCGAACGAGCGCAGGAAGAACATCGGGAAGACCAGCAGCGCGGCGAGCGCGGCGGCCACGGCGGCGGCGGAGAACACGATGGTGCGGCCGGCCGTGGCGACCGTGCGGACCACGGCGCCGGTGACGTCGTCGGGGTTGGCGGCGAGCTGTTCGCGGAACCGGCTGACCAGCAGCAACGCGTAGTCGATGGCGAGGCCCAGGCCCATGGCCGTGGTCAGGTTGATCGCGAAGATGCTCACGTCGGTGATCGACCCGAGGACGTACAGCTCGGCGAATGTGCCGATGATCGCCAGGCCGCCGATGGCCAGGGGAAGCAGGGCCGCGACGGCGCTGCGGAACGCGATGATGAGCAGCAGCAGGGTCAGCGGCACGGCGATGCCCTCGGCCAGCGCGAGGCTCGTGCCCACCTCGCTGCGGACGTCGACGTTGACGGCCGCGAGACCCGCCGCACGGACGGTGAAGGCGGGCTGGTCCGCCCCGTACTCGTCGAGGATCTTCTCGGTGTTGGCGACGATCTGAGTGTCGTCGCCGGCGACGTGCGCCGTGATGATGGCGTCGCGGCCGTCCGTCGACCGCATCGCCGGGGCCTTGGTCTGCCAGTAGGACACGACCCCGGACACGTTGGCCTCGGCGGCGAGGCCGGTGGCGAGGGCGGTGGCGGCGGCAGCGGTCGCCGGGTCGTCCACGGTGCCGTCTTTGGCGTGCAGCAGCAGGACCAGGTTCGTCGCGCCGCCGAAGTTGTCGTCGATGAGGCGCTGGGCGCGGGCCGACTCGGCGGTCGGGTCCTCGAAGCCGCCGTTCTGCAGCTTGCCGAAGGCGCCCAGGCCGACCACGGCGGCGGCCGCGAACGCGAGCGCGGAGATGATCAGAAGTAGTTTGGCGTTTCTCGCCACAAAGAAGCCGTATCTCTCGAACACGGTGGTCCCTCCCCCTATCGCCCGGAAATCGGCTCCGAGCGAATGTTGACGGCGTTAACCATGACGGACAAAGATAACGGTGTCAACATTGTGTTCGGGAAAATGTCGGGCAGGATGGGAGACGTGACCCCCACCAGAGCCGACCGCGGCGCGTACCACCACGGCGACCTCGCCAACGCGCTGACCAGGGCCGCCACCGAACTCGCCCGCACGGGCGGCCCCGAGGCCGTCGTGCTGCGCGAGGCGGCCCGGCAGGTCGGCGTGTCGGCCACCGCGGCGTACCGGCACTTCGCCGGGCACGGCGAGCTCATCCACGCGGTCAAGATGCACGCGCTCAACCGGCTCGTCGCCGCCATGGAGGTCGAGCTGGCCGCGTCACCGCCGCTGGCCGACCGCGTCGAGGACGCGTACCGGCGCCTGTCCGCCCTGGGCGTCGGCTATGTGACGTTCGCGCTGTCCGAGGCGGGGCTGTTCCGCACCGCGTTCTGCCGCACCGACCGGCCCGACATCCACCCCGACCACGGCATGCAGGCCGGCGACACCCGGCCGTACCAGCTGCTCACCGAGGTCCTCGACGACCTGGTCGAGGCCGGCGCCCTCGACCCCGCCCGCCGCGAGTTCGCCGAGATGATGGCCTGGTCCACAGTGCACGGCCTGGCCCTCCTGATGCTGGAGGGCCCCCTGCGCGATCTCCCCCCGGAGGCCCGCCAGGCCATCCTCGCCCGCACGGTCACCTACATCCGCGACGCCCTCACCACCCGCTGACCGCCACCCCTCGCGCGCTCCGCGCGCGTAGTGGGCGACGTTCGGACCGTCAGGCCGGTTATTCGGTCCGGAATTTCCTGCCTCACGGTCCAAACGTCGGCCGGGTCAGCGGGGGGGGTGGGCGGCGCGGGCATCGTTTGGGTGACGGGCGGGCGACAATGTGCCCCCACAGAACGCCACCGAACGCGTACGGTGAGTCTCTAGGCGTCGTGGGTCGGGGAGGCTCCGGAGTGTCCGCTGTGGTCGAGGTGCGCGGGCTCCGCAAGACATACCGCAGCGTTCGATGGGGCACCAGGCAGGCGCTGGACGGGTTCGACATGACCGTGCACGCCGGCGAGGTGCACGGTTTCCTGGGGCCGAACGGCTCCGGCAAGTCCACCACCCTGCGGGTGCTGCTGGGGTTGACGCGCGCCGGCGGGGGTGAGGTCCGCGTGCTCGGCGAGCCCGTGCCACGGGCCAGCCCGCGCATCGCGCGGCGCGTCGGTGCCCTGGTGGAGAGCCCGCGGTTCTTCCCGCACTTCTCCGCGTGGGACACGCTCGCCCTGCTCTGCGACGCGGGCCGGGTGCCCCGCACGCGCGTCGACGAGGTGCTCGAGCTCGTCGGGCTGCGCGACCGGGCCCGCGACCGTGTCCGGACCTACTCGCTGGGGATGCGACAGCGGCTGGCCGTCGCCATGGCCGTACTCAAGCATCCTGATCTGCTGATCCTGGATGAGCCGGCCAACGGCCTGGACCCGGCGGGCATCCGGCAGATGCGCGACCTCATGCGCGCGCTGGCCGACTCCGGCATGACCGTCGTGCTGGCCAGCCACATCCTCGGCGAGGTCCAACAGCTCTGCGACTCGGTGACGATCATTTCGGACGGCCGCCGCGTCGGGTCCGGGTCCGTCGCCGACGTGCTGTCGCGGCACGCGTCCACCCGTTGGCGGGTACGGCTGGAGAGCGCCGACGAGCTGGCCGCCGCGGCCCGCGCGCTCGCCGCGGCCAATATGCGGATCACCGCGCTGGACGATCAGCTCGTGGTCAGCGGCGTCACCCGGGCCGGCGAGATCACCCGCGTCCTCGCCCTCCAGAGCCTCTACGTCAGCGAGCTGACCCCCGACCCGGTCGGCCTGGAGGACGTCTTCCTCCTCCTCACGGACGCGTCCGTCGCCGGCCGCCACCGGTTGGCCGAGACCCCGACAGGGGCGGTTGCGTGAGCCTTCTGGCGGCGGAGCGGCGTCGGTTCTTCAAGCGGCGGGTCACCCGGTGGACCCTGGGCGCGGTGGTGCTGATCCTGATCGCGATCGCCGTGGTGATCGCGTGGTACAGCCGGCAGCCGCCCGCCGACCGGTTCGTGTTCCGGACCGAGTTCGAGCCGCTCATCTTCGTGCTCGCGGGGCTGATGGGGCTGTTCGGGTTCATCGTCGGGGCGTCCTATGTGGGCGCCGAATGGCATACGGGCGCCATGCTGCAACTGTTGGCGTGGCGGCCGCGCCGCGTGTCCGTGCTGCTCACGAAGCTCGCCACGGCGCTCGGCGCGGTCCTGGCCGTCACGCTCGTGCTCGGCGCCCTGTGGACCGTCGCGCTGTGGGCCGTCGCGTGCAAGCGCGGCGACGACGAGGGCATGACCACCGGCGCCTGGATCTCGTTCGGCCTCACCGGGGCGCGCGCCGTCGCGCTCATCCTGGCCCTCACCGCGGTCGGGTTCTGCCTGGCGTCCCTCGGCCGGCACACGGCCGTGGCGCTGGGCGCCGCGCTGATCGTCGCGATCGTCGGCGAGGTCGGCGTGCGGATCCTGCTCGACCAGGTCCAGGTGCCCAGCGCGGGCCGCTACCTGCTCTCCAGCTACGGTGCGGCGTGGCTGACCCGCAGCTGGCCGGCGTCGGGCAACCCCGGCTGCGTGGGCGACTGCGGCACGTCCATGATCACCTGGCCGCAGGCGGGCCTGGTCCTCGGCAGCGTGGTGCTCATCGTGCTGGTCGCCGCGATCTGGAACGTCCGCCGCCGCGACGTGACCTGATGGCGGGGTTCCGGGATGAGCTTCGCGTTAAGGTCGCTGAGGGACGGGCCCGGTCAGCGCTTAGACGGCGGTCCGGACGGACTCGACGAGCCACCAGGCGGCGGTGCCGACGCCGCTGCTGACGGTGGCGGCCAGCGCGAGCATCCCGCCACTGCCGCGCGGGCCGCGGCGGCGTCGGAGCACGGCGACCACCAGCGTCGCGAGCGCGATGGTCATGGCCGCGGAGACGGCGATGTCGGTCGCCTGCCCGTTCCACCCCACCCACCGGGCGAGCACCAGGAGGTCGTGGATGCCGCTGGCGGCCGCCAGGCCCCACGCGACGCCGGCCGCCGCCGCGCCGACCCGGTCGGACGCCCGCGCGACGGCATCGCCCAGGACGCCGAAGACGGCGCCGGCGACCACGCTGACGACGAGCCAGAAACCCAGGGCCCGCGCGATCGACCACAGGCCCATCACGTCCGCCGGCGTGCCGTCCTCGAGCCACCCGCCCTGCCAGCGGCGGCTGACAAAGACGATCAGCGCGTAGTAAACGACCGTCGCCCCGATGAGGCCGCCGACGCCCGCGATGATCGCCAGTCGCCGGCCGGGCGCCAGGAATCCGATCACCAGGGCCGCGAGGCCCCACGCCGCGCCGCTGCTGAACAGCGCGAGCAGCACCGCCCGGGCGAGCCCGGACGTCTCGTCGGCCGCGTACGCCATCAGCCCCAGGACCAGCGGCGTCATGGCGGTAACCACGACGAACGCGGGCGACCGGTCGGTCGCCCGCGTTGTCAGCGTCGTCTGCATCCACGCCACCTTCGTCCGTGTCGTCCGCGCGGACGACCCAGACTAGTGGCTCAGGACAGCGCGGCGGTGCGCCAGGTGACGCCGTCGGGGGACGTGAAGAAGCCGGCCGCGCCGCCCTTCGTGCCGAACCCCACCATCGCCCGACCGGCGGGCATCAGGCTGAACATCACCGGCGCGTCGGCGACCTTGCGCATGGCCGCCGCGCCCGGGGCGAGGCGGTAGAGCGTGGAGCCGTGGGTGACCAGGAGAGCGCCGTCCGCCGCCGGTGCGACCGTCGGGCCGGGCCCGGCGGCGCCGCTCGACACGATGCCGATCGTGCCCGTCGTGACCGGCCCGCGCTGGGACTTCGGGGGGGCCGGCAGCTTGACGTCGCGCCACGTTCGGCCCGCGTTCGCGCTGGCGCGCAGGCGGGCGCCGCCCTGGCCGTCGTACTCCAGGAGGTAGACGTTGCGGCCGTCGGCGGTGAACACGCTCGGCGGCGAGGACATCGTCGGCACCCGGACGCCCTGGAACGTGCGGCCCCGGTCGCGGGTGACCTGCAGGCGCACCGTGAGGCCGCCGTTCGCGCCGTACACGTAGCTGGGCACCCACACGCTCCCGTCGGCCGCCGTGGCGACCGACACGTCGGTGTACCCCTCGCCGCGCGGCCCGCGCGCGAGGACGGCCGTCGAACCGTCCGCGCGCACGACCTGCGCGGGCGTGTTGAACAGCGCGGCGACGCGCGGGGACGCGGGATCGAGCCCGTTGGGCACGTCGGGCGACGGGAAGAACAGCGGGTAGCCGGGGGCGAAGCCCGTCACCGTGCCGGTGGCCCGGCGGGCCCGCGGCGCCCAGGTGCGGCCGCCGTCGGGGCTGAACCAGCGCTGACCGGCGATCCACTTCGGCGGCGCCGTGGGGCTGGGCGCCGGGGCGCCGGTCTCCGTCTCCTCGTACTGGCCGGGCTGGTCGATCAGGAGGCCGTTCGGGCCGACGGCGAGCAGCCGGGTCCGCACGATCGACAGGCCGGCCGCCGCGCCGGCGGGCAGGGGCCGGCGTTGCCAGGTGGCGCCGCCGTCGACCGTGGCGGCGAGCTGGGTGGTGCAGGTCTCCGGCTCGTCGCGGTCCGCGCAGGAGACCACCAGGGCGTACCCGCGCCGCGCGTCGGCGAACACCGCGTCGGCCGGCACGTACGACAGCCGGGCGACCTGCGCCTCCAGCTCGGCCTCGGCGGGGGCCAGCGTCGCGGTCGGCGCGGGCTCGGCCGTGTGCTCGTCGGCGTCCCCGCCGAACAGTTCCACGCCGACGACCGTGACGCCGGCGAGTGCGGCCAGCGCGAGGACGCCGCCGATCGCGGACCGGCGCCGCTGGCGACGCGTCACGGCCGCGAGGACGCGGGCCAGATCCCAGCGCGGCCGGCCGCCGGCCCGCCGCAGCTCCTTGGCCGTGGCCTCCTCAACGTCCGCCATGGCGCACCTCCCCGGCCTTGTTGGCCGCCCGCGCGGCCCGTCCGACGTTGACGTTGCGCGCCGAGTTGGCCCCCCGCGCCGGGTTCACCGCGCGCGGCGCGTTCGGCGTCCGGGTGGGGGTGGGGCTGACGGCACGCTTGCCGGCGGCGGCACGCTTGGCCGCCGTGGTCACGGTCGCCGGGGACGGTCCGACCGGCCCCACCGCCCGGGTGGCCGGCTTCGGGGTCGCCGGGCGGGACGAGTCGGGCAGCGGCATCGGGGCCGGCAGGTGCACGGTCTCCTGGGTCCAGGTGTCCCGGTCCACCCACGCCTCGCGCGAGGTGGTGCGCTCGGCCGGCCCCTGGGCGCCGCGCAGCGTGCGCAGCCCGCGGTAGCGCAGCGACCGCACCGCCACGGGTGTACGCCCGATGAGCTCGGCGATCTCCACATCGGACGCCTGCGCGACGTACGTGCCGACGAGCACGGCCCGCTGGTCGCGGGGCAACGCCGCGACCGCGCGCTGGAACGGCGTACCGGTGCCGGACCGGCCGACGACCGCGCGGCGGAGCACGCCACCCGCCCGGGTCAGGACCTCCCCGGCCCGCCCGGGCAGCACCCCACCCCGCACGTACGTGCGGTAGAGGGTGCCCATCGACAGTGGCCGCAGCTCGTCCAGGGGGGTGTGCCGCGACCAGCGCGCGAGCGTGGCCAGCGTGCCGACGACCAGGTCCTCCGCGGCCTGCGGGTCACCCGCGAGGGCGCACGCGTGGCGGCCCAACGTCGGCAGTTGCGTCCGGACAAACTCTTCAAACGATGGGTCTCGCACGGCACTTCCTCCCTAAGCCGACGCCTGGGATAACGCGCGCACACCGTGCGAGGTGTCGTTGTGCTATGAAATCGTTTCTATCTGGGGCAAGGCCTGCTGCAACTCGAACCGCAGCGCGGGGGTGAGCACGGCGCCCGCCTGCTTGGCGAGCTTGGCCATCTCGTAGCCGACCACGCCCACGTCCGCGTCGCGCGCGGCCAGCGTGGCGAGCATGGAACCGTCGCGGACCGCCATCACGAGGAAGAAGCCCCGCCCCATCTCGACGACGGTCTGCTTGACCTCGTCGCCGTCGAAGATGCGCGCCGCCCCGGAGACGATGCTGGTCAGGCCCGACGTGACCGCCGCGAGCTGGTCGGCGTGATCGCGCGGCAGGCTGTTGCTGAGCGCGATCAGCAGCCCATCGGACGACACGACGATCGCGTGGACCACCCCGGGCACCCGCTCGGTGAACCCGTTGATCAGCCAGTTGAAGTCGGTCGCCTGAGAACTCATCGTCACTCTGGTGCTCCCTGTCTGTCGATTACCGCGGGGATCTCGTTGGTCTCGGTGTGGTCGGGCGGCAGGATGTCGTCCTCCGTCAGCTCGTCATCCGCACGGCGTACGCCGCGGTAGAAGCTGGTGAGCACGGACCCGACGGCGTCGGGGTCAAGGTCGTCGGCCGGCCCGACCGGGGCGGGCGCCGGGGCCGGGGCGGGCGCCTGCGGCACCCGGATGGGCAGCCCGGCCGAGCTGACGCGGTTCGCGGGTCGCGCCGGCGTCGCCCCGTTGCCGGTGTCGCGCCCGTCGGCGGGTTCCCGGGTCCACCAGCCGCTGCTCGTCTCCGAGGGCGGCTCGGCCATGTCGACGACCGCCACGGGCGCCGGAGCGGCCTCGATCGCCAGCGGCCCGGTGCGTGTGGCCCAGCGCGGCGCGAGCCACGGAGCGGGCAGCGTGGCGTCCGGCTCGTCGGGCGCCTCCGCGATGAGGGCCGGGGGCAGCCACACCCGTACGGTCAGGCCGGGCTCGGCGGGGTGCACCGCCACGTCGATGCGGTGCTTGGCGGCCAGGTGCGCGACGACGACGAGGCCCATCCGCTCCGACGCCGCGGCGTCCGGGCTGGCCGGGGTGGACAACTGCCGGTTGGCCTCGGCGAGCTCGACGTCGGTCATGCCGATGCCCTCGTCGCGGACCAGCAGCTCGGCGCCGCCGTCGCCGGTCGGCGTGCCGACCACGAACACGTCGCTGCTGGGCGGCGAGAACGTCGTCGCGTTCTCCAGCAGCTCGGCGATCAGGTGGATGACGTCGCCGGTCGCGTGCCCGACGAGGAAGATCTCCTGGTCCACGGTGGACCGTACGCGTGGGTAGTGCTCGACCTCGGCGGTGGCCGCGAGGACGACGGCGCCCAGCGGCAGCGGCCGGCTGCCCCGCCGCGACGTGTCGGCCCCCGCGAGGACCAGCAGGTTCTCGTCGTTGCGCCGCATCCGGGTGGCGAGGTGGTCGACGCGGAAGAGCTGTTCCAGCACGTCGGGGTCGGTCTCGCGGGCCTCCAGCTCGTCCAGGGCCCGCAGTTGGCGCTCGACGAGGGTCTGGCTGCGTCGGGCCAGGTTGACCAGGGAGGCGTCCAGGTTGCGCCGCGTGGCGGCCTGCTCGCCGGCGAGGCGTACGGCGCTGCGGTGCACGGCCGTGAACGCGTCCGCGAGCTCGCCGACCTCGTCCTTGGACCGGATCTCGACGGGCTCGACGGCGGCCGCCAGCATCGCCGGCGACGCGTTCCCGCCCGGGCCGCGGCGCAGCCGGTCGATGAGGTCGGGCAGGCTGCGCTGGGCGACGTCGAGGGCGTGGTCGCGCAGCCGGCGCAGCGTCTCCACCATGGACCGCGACACGAGCAGGGCGGTCATCACCGCGATGAGCAGCAGCAGCACGACGAAGGCCAGGCCGGCCAGCGTGGTCTGCCAGTTGGCCCGGGTGTCCTCGCCGGCCAGCCGGACCGCGTCGGCGAGCAGGCTCACCTCCGCCTCGCGCACGGCGTCCAGGGCGGTGCTGGACGTATTCCACCACTGCTGCGGGTCGACGCTCAGCCGGACGTCGTCCGTACCCGCCTGTTGTTCCAAGCGGTTGGCGGCGCGCGCTGCCGGACCACCGGCGGCCGTGTCGTACCGGTTGACCTGCGCGGCGGTGGCGTCCGCGCGGAGCTGGTCGATCACGGCGCGGCGCTGGGCGCGGGTGTCGGCGAGCGTCTCCGCGTCGCCCGGGTCGAACCGGCCGGCCGCGAACCCGGCGTAGAGCCGGCCCCGCAGCTGCGCGGTGAACTCCTTGATCTGCGCGACGTCGCGCACCACGCGGACCGCGCCCGCGAGCGCCGCGTCGGTCGCCGCGGTCGGCGTGGGCAGCAGGCCGAGCAGATCAGAAACAATCCTCGAGTACGCGTCGAAGACGGCGCCCTGGCGCAGCCACCCGCCGACGACCCCGCGCCGCACGGCCGCCAGCTCGTCGAGGTGCTGGCTGATCCCGGCGTACGCGGGCCGGGCGCCGAGCACGGGCTGGGCCGCCCGGCGGAACTCCCGCACCGCCGTGTCCACGGCCGCCCACTCGTCGGTCAGCTCGGCGGCCACGGGCCGCAGCGGATCCCTGCGCCCGGCCGCCATCAGCCCGGCGGTGTGGTCGCGTTCGCGCTGCAGCAGGTCGATCAGCCCGGTGACCTCCCGGCCCAGGGCCACCTCGCGGCCGAAGTCGGCGAGGTGGTTCGCGGCGGTCACCCCGCCGTACGTCTGGACGGCGGCGAGCGAGATGAAGCCGAGCATCGGCACGGCCAGGACCGCGACCAGCTTGGTGCGGACGCGCCAGTCGTCGATGCGCAGCCGGGGCGACCGGCGCGGGGCGCCGCTGAGCCAGCGGGTGCTCCGGCGGTGGCTCGCGATGTGGAGCGGGGTGGGGCCCATCGCCACCGACGCCTCACCTCCGCACCACTGTTCGTTACCGGTCCTCAAGTACGAATAGCCCAGACGGGCAGTGCGGGCCACGCACGTCCCAGATGGCAGGCCATCGGCACAAGCGGTTGAAAATTGCACCGCGTCCGGCAAGGATACGGCCGTGCCAGTCGCGAGCGTCCCGGAGGAGCGCCCCTCTCCGGAGGCACCTCTGCGACATTTCGGGCGGCAGCGTCGCGTCGGTCTGCTGCTGGCGGGCCTGCTCGTAACCCTCGGCGCCTGTGACGGTCGCCCGGACCCGGTGGCGCCGCCCGGCCCGGTGACGATCGCGCTGGCCGCGCCGGCGGGCGACGCCGACGTCGCGAACGGCGCGCGGCTCGCCGTCGACGTGGTCAACGAGGCGCACCCCGACCTGCCCGTGCCGCTCGCGACGGAGCTCGGCCTGCCCGGCCTGGGCGGCGCCCCGCTGCGGCTCACGGTGGTCGACACGAGCTCGTCGGCGGCGCTGGCCAAGGTCCCCGGCACGCTCACCGCCCAGCGCGCCGTGGGCGTCGTGTGCGCCGGGTCGGCCGCGACCGTGGCATCGGTGAGCGCCCAGACCGAGTGGCTGGGGCTGCCCCTGCTCGACGCGGTCAACTCCGCCGACACCCTCACCGACCTGGGCCAGGAGTGGTACTTCCGCACCGCGCCGAGCGACCGGATGCTGGTGGACGCCGCGTTCGCGCTGCTACGCCACCAGCAGCTCGCGCGGACGCCGGAGGTGAAGCTCGCGGTGCTGCACGACGGCCGCGCCGACGGCCTGCTCGCGCTGGTGCGCCAGCTCGCCGGCGCGGCCGGCTATCCGACGGTGGCCGAAGTGGACATCCGCACCGCGTCGGCGCAGTCGATCGCGGCGTCGGTGGACGCCGAGGCGAACGTCCTGGTGGCGGTCGCGGGCACGAAGGACGGGGCGACGGCGGCCACCAAGGTGGCGGCGAGGACGCGGGAGTCGGTGCCGGTGCTGGGCATCGGGCCGGCGTTCGCCGGGCTCACCGGCGGCGCGTCGGACGGCTCGCCGGTGCTGCTGCGCGCGGTCGGCTGGTCGGCGGAGTACGTGACCCGCAACCCGGTGGCGTCGGCGGTCGCGTCGCTCTACCGCAAGCGGTTCGGGAGCGCGATGACGGCGGCGGCGGCCGAGACGTTCACCGCGACGCTGACGCTGGCCGTGGCCCTGAGCGGGGCCGGCGACGCGGACCCGACCGCGATCCGTGCCACCCTGCGCCAGATGTGGCTGCCGGCCACGCAGGTGATGCTGCCGTGGAACGGCGTCCGGTTCGACGCCACCGGCCAGAACATGCTGGCCGGTGGTGTCGTGGAGGCCCGCACGCAGGCGGGCTTCCGCATCGTCTACCCCCGCGAGCTCGCGACCGTCGCCGTGCCCTGGTGACTCGGTCGTGCGCCTTCCGGCGGAGTGTCTTTCTCCGGAGGAAGGTCAGCGACCATTCGACCTAGTCGGCGTTGCCGACCAGGTCGAGGGTCCAGGCGTTGATGAACGCCTCCTCGCGCCAGGCGTCGTAGCGGCCGCTGGGACCGCCGTGACCGGCACCCATCTCGGTCTTGAGCAGGAAGTTGCCGTCCGGGTTGACCGCCCGCAGGCGGGCGACCCACTTGGCCGGCTCGTGGAACAGCACCCGGGTGTCGTTGAGGCTGCCCATCGCGAGGATCGCCGGGTAGCGGGCCTCCGCCACGTTCTCGTACGGCGTGTACGACTTCATGTACGCGTACACGTCGGGGTCGTCGAGCGGGTTGCCCCACTCCTCCCACTCGGTGACGGTCAGCGGCAGGCTGGGGTCGAGGATCGTGGTGAGCGCGTCGACGAACGGCACCTGCGCCACGACGCCCGCGAACGCGTCCGGGGCCATGTTGGCGACCGCGCCGACGAGCAGGCCGCCCGCCGAGCCGCCGCGCGCCACGATGCGTTCGGGCGCGGTCCACCCGGAGGCGGCGAGGTGCCGCGCGCACGCGATGAAGTCGGTGAACGTGTTCTTCTTGTGCAGCAGCTTGCCGTCGTCGTACCAGTGCCGGCCCAGTTCGCCGCCGCCGCGCACGTGCGCCACGGCGAAGATGACGCCACGGTCCACCAGGGACAGTCGGGCGATGGAGAACCAGGGGTCCATGCTCGCCTCGTACGAGCCGTACCCGTAGAGCACGGCGGGCGCCGAGCCGTCGCGGGGCGTGCCGACGCGGCAGATCAGCGAGATCGGCACCCGGGTGCCGTCGGGCGCGACGGCCCACTCGCGGTGCTGCTCGTACTGCGCGGCGTCGTAGCCGCCGAGCACGGGCCGCTGCTTGCGCAGCACCATGTCCCGCGTACGCAGGTCGTAGTCGTAGATCGAGTCCGGGCTGACCAGCGAGGCGTAGTGCAGCCGGATCGTGGCGGTGTCGAACTCGGGGTTCGCGTCCAGCCCGACCGTGTAGATCGGCTCCGGGAACGTGATCTCGTACGCGTCGCCGTCGGTCGGGATGACCCGCAGGCCGGTGAGCCCGTCCTGGCGCAGGGAGACGACCAGGTGCGACGCGAACGCGTCCACGTCGAGCAGCCGGACGCCGCGCACGTGCGGGATGAGCGGCTGCCAGGCGCCCGGCGCGTCGACCGGCGTCCAGGCGAGCGCGAAGTCCTCCGCGCCGTCGTTGTGCATGATCAGGAAGCGGTCGCCGGCCGGGTCGTGCTCCACGCCGTACTCGACGCCCTGGCGGCGCGGCGCGACCGAGCGCGGCGGGTCGAGCGGCGTGGCGGCCGGCACGACGTACACCTCGCTCGTGGTCTTGCTGTGCACGTCGATGAGCAGGTATTCCTCGGAGCGGGTCAGGCCGATGCCGACCCAGAACCGCTCGTCGGGCTCCTCGAAGGCGATCTCGTCCGCGTCGCGGGGCGTGCCGAGGACGTGCCGCCAGACCCGGTGGGGCCGCCACGCGTCGTCGACGGTCTGGTAGAAGAGCACCGACCCGTCCTTCGACCACGCGGAGCCGTAGAACACCTCGGTGAGCTCGTCGTCGAGCAGCTCGCCGGTGCGCAGGTCCTTGACCCGCAGGGTGAACCGCTCGTCGCCGGTGAGGTCCACCGAGTAGGCCAGCAGGTTCCCGTCGGGGCTCACGTCGAACGTGCCGACCGAGAAGAACGGCGAGTCGCCGGCCAGCGCGTTGCCGTCGAGCAGGATCTCCTCGCCCGCAAGCGGGCCGCCCGCGTCGATCGACGGCGGCGCGACCTGCCCCGGCTCGGCGACCAGCCGGCAGTGGATCGCGTACTGCTGCCCCTCGACCGTGCGGGAGTAGTACCAGAAGCCGCCCTTGCGGGCCGGGACGGACAGGTCCGTCTCCTTGGTGCGCCGCTTGATCTCGTTGAACAGGGTCTCCCGCAACGCGGACTGGTGCTCGGTGCGCGCGTCGGTCCAGTCGTTCTCGGCGGTGAGGTAGGCGATCGTGTCCGGATCGTCCTTGTCCGCGAGCCACGCGTACTCGTCGACCACCTCGTCCCCGTGGTGGGTGCGAATGTGGGGGAGGCGCTTCGCGGAGGGCGGCGAGAGCACGTCGTCAGTGACCGTCATGGCAGCCAAGGCTACCCGCCCGTAGGCGCCGCGCTGGGGCTGCTGGCCAGCGCGGCAACCAGGGCTGTCAGAATGAGGCCACCGTGACTGAGACCTTCCCCGCCGAGGCGCCCGCCTCTCAGGACCTCTTCGACCGCGCCCTGGCCGTCGTGCCGGGCGGGGTGAACTCGCCGGTGCGCGCCTTCCGGGCGGTCGGCGGGACGCCCCGGTTCATGGTGCGCGGCGAGGGTGCGTACCTGTTCGACGCCGACGGCCGCCGCTACCTGGACCTCATCTGTTCGTGGGGCCCGCTCGTCCTGGGCCACGCCCACCCTGCCGTGATCGAAGCCGTGACCACGGCCGCCGCCAAGGGGACCAGCTTCGGCGCCCCGACGCCGGGTGAGGTCGAGCTGGCCGAGGAGATCGTCCGTCGCACCCCCGTCGACCAGGTCCGCCTGGTCAACTCGGGCACCGAGGCGACGATGTCCGCGATCCGCCTGGCCCGCGGCTTCACCGGCCGACCGAAGATCATCAAGTTCGCCGGCTGTTACCACGGTCACTCCGACGGCCTGCTCGCCGCGGCCGGGTCCGGCGTGGCGACCCTGGCGGCCGCGAGAACTGAGGGTGATCTCGCCGGTCGACCCGACTCGCCCGGCGTCACCCCGTCCGCCGCCGCCGAGACGATCGTCCTGCCGTACAACGACCTCGCCGCCGTGGCGGCCGTGTTCGCGGTCGAGGGCGCCCGGATCGCGGCGATCATCACCGAGGCGGCGGCCGGCAACATGGGCGTCGTCCCGCCCGCGCCCGGCTTCAACGCCGGCCTCGCCGCGATCGCGCACCGGCACGGCGCCCTGCTCATCCTCGACGAGGTCATGACCGGCTTCCGGGTGTCGAAGGGCGGCTGGGCCGAGCTATCCGCGAGCCGCGGCGAGCCGATCGACGCCGACCTGATCACCTTCGGCAAGGTGATGGGCGGCGGCCTGCCCGCCGCCGCGTTCGGCGGTCGGCGCGAGGTGATGGGCTACCTGGCCCCGGCCGGGCCGGTCTACCAGGCCGGCACGCTGTCCGGGAACCCGCTCGCCAGCGCCGCCGGCCTCGCCACGCTGCGCCTGTGCACCCCCGAGGTGTACGGCAAGCTCGACCGCACCGCCGCGCAGCTGAGCGGCCTCGCGTCGAAGGCGCTCGACGGCGCCGGCGTCGCGCACCGGCTCCAGCACGCCGGCAACATGTTCTCGATCTTCTTCACGCCGGACGAGGTCGCCAACTACGACCAGGCGCGCGCCCAGCACGCCGCCGCGTTCACGGCGTTCTTCCAGGCCATGCTCGCCCGCGGCGTCTACCTGCCGCCGTCCGCGTTCGAGGCGTGGTTCGTCTCGACCGCCATCGACGACGACGCGATCGAGCACTTCGCCGCCGCGCTGCCCGCCGCCGCCGAGGCGGCCGCCGCCGCGACGAGCGTGACCCCCGAAGGAGGGGGAGCGTGACGAACACGATCGTGCACGTCGTCCGGCACGGCGAGGTGCACAACCCCGAGAAGATCCTCTACGGCCGCCTGCCCGGCTACCAGCTGTCCGAGCTGGGCGTGCAGATGGCCAAGGCCGTCGCCCAGCACTTCGCGGGACGCGACATCGCCTACGTGGTGGCGAGCCCGCTGGAGCGCGCCCAGCAGACCGCCGAGCCGATCGCCGCCGAGTTCGGCCTGGCGATCGCCGCCGACGACCGGCTGCTGGAGAGCATCAACGGCTTCGAGGGCAAGCGCGTCGGCGTGGGCGACGGGGCGCTGCGCGACCCGCGCAACTGGTGGACCGTCCGCGACCCGTTCACCCCGTCCTGGGGCGAGCCGTACCGTGTCGTCGCCGACCGCATGACCGCCGCCGTCCTCGCCGCCCGCGACGCCGCGGCGGGGCACGAGGCGGTCGCCGTCTCGCACCAGCTCCCGATCTGGATCCTGCGCCGCTGGATGGAGCGCAAGCGGCTGTGGCACGACCCGCGGCGCCGCCAGTGCTCCCTGGCCAGCGTGACCAGCTTCCACTTCGAGGGCGACACGCTCGCCGGCATCGGCTACGCCGAGCCCGCCGGCCACCTCCTCGGCCTGTCCCAGGACGCGTTCAAGGCAAGAGGCGCCTGAGGATGCGCCGACTCGCCCTCATCGCGGCCCTGACGGCCGCGCTGGTCACCCTCACCTCCTGCGGGAGTACGGGCGGGAGCCCGGCAGCGGCCCAGCCCGTCACCGTGTACCCGGCCGCCGAGCGCGGCGCGCCGCAGTCGATCGCGGGCACCCTGCTCGACGGCGGGTCCTACGACATCGCGGCGCACCGGGGCGAGGTCGTCGTCGTCAACTTCTGGGCGTCGTGGTGCGGCCCGTGCCGCGTCGAGAAGGACGACCTGGAGAAGACGTACCAGGCCACCAAGGGCTCCAGGGTCGCGTTCCTGGGCGTGAACATCCGCGACGACAAGGACAAGGCGAAGGCGTTCGTCGCCGGGCAGTTGACCTATCCGAGCGTGTTCGACCCGCAGAGCAGGCTGGCGTTGAGCTTCAACGTGCCGCCGACGTCGCTGCCCGCCACGATCATCCTGGACCGGCAGCATCGGGTGGCCGTGATGATCCGCAAGGCGATGCTCCAGTCCGACCTGCAGCCGCTCGTCGACCAGATCGCGGCGGAGAACCTCTAGTGGGCGACACCTTCGCCGAGATCGCCACCGGCGGCCCGATCCTCGTGGCGGTGGGCGTCGCGGCGCTCGCCGGGCTGGTCAGCTTCCTGTCCCCGTGCGTGCTGCCGCTGGTGCCGGGCTACCTGTCGTACATGACCGGGCTGGCCGGGGCCGACCTGCGCGACAGGCTCGACCGGCCGGACGCCCGGGTGCGCGGCCGGGTCGTGCTGGGCACGGCCGGGTTCATCGCGGGGTTCACCGCGATCTTCACGCTGACCACGGTGCTCGTCGCCGGGGTCGGCCGCACGCTGCTCGTGCACCAGCGCACCGTCGAGATCGTCGTCGGCGTCCTCGTCATCGTGCTGGGCGCGGCGTTCCTGGGCTGGGTGCCCGGCCTGCAGCGCGAGTGGCGGCTGCACAAGCTGCCGGCCGCCGGCCTGGCCAGCGCGCCGCTGCTCGGCGCGGTGTTCGCGCTGTCGTGGGTGCCGTGCATCGGCCCGACGCTGGGCGCCGTCCTCGGCCTGGCCACGGTGAGCGGCTCGACCCCCCGCGCGGTCACCCTCGCCATCGCGTACTCCCTGGGTCTGGGTCTGCCTTTCGTGATCTTCGGGCTGGGCTTCCGGCGCCTCATCGGCGTCCACCAGGCCATCCGCCGGCACAGCCAGTGGGTGACCCGGATCGGCGGCGTCCTGCTCATGGTCGTCGGCCTGGCCCTGGTCACGGGCGTCTGGGGCGACTTCCTCAACTGGCTCCGCGCGACGGTCGGGGCCGGGAGCGTCGGCATATGAGCGAGCGTCAGCGAGCGAATCATCAGCTCAGTTCCGACTCATGCCGGCGCTGGAGCGCAGCGGAGGCGACGGTATGAGGGCGTTCTGGCGCTGGCTGACCAGCATGCGCACCGCGCTGCTGCTGCTGTTCCTGCTTGCCGTCGCCGCGATCCCCGGGTCGCTGCTGCCGCAGCGCAACCTGGCACCGGAGCGGGTCAACCAGTATTTGCGCGACCATCCCGACCTCGGGCCGTGGCTGGACCGGCTGTGGATGTTCGCCGTCTACTCGTCGCCCTGGTTCTCCGCGATCTACCTGCTGCTGTTCGCCTCGCTCATCGGGTGCCTGGTGCCCCGGCTCAGCCAGCACCTCCGCGCGCTGAAGGCCGTACCCCCGGATGCCCCGAAGCGGCTGGACCGGCTGCCGCAGCACGCCGACGGCCTGCACCACGACGGCGATCCCGCGGCCGCGGCCGGGGCGGTCGCCGCGCTGCTGCGCAAGCGGCGGTGGCGGGTCGCGGTCCGCGAGCACCCCGACGGGGTGACCGTCGCGGCCGAGAAGGGCTACGTCAAGGAGACCGGCAACCTGCTGTTCCACTTCTCGCTGCTGGCGCTGCTCATCGGGGTGGCCGCCGGGTCGTGGTACGGCTGGGAGGCCAACCGGATCGTCGTCGCCGGCCCGGACTACGGCTTCTGCGACAGCATCCCGCAGTACGACGAGACGGCCCTGGGCGCCCGCGTCGGCCCCGAGGACCTGCCCCCGTTCTGCCTGCAACTGGACGACTTCTCCGTCGACTACCTGGACAACGGCCAGCCGCTGGACTTCGCCGCCAAGGTGACCTACACCGAGGGTCTCAACGGCGCCGCGCGGCAGGCGACGATCGCGGTGAACGACCCGCTGCGCCTGGACGGGGCGAGCGTCTACCTCTTCGGCCACGGCTACGCGCCCATCGTGCGCTACACCGACCGGTACGGGGTGTCGCAGACCACGGTCGCGGCGTTCCTGGTCGACGACGACTTCCTCACCTCGCACGGCCTGGCCGCGTTCCCGGACGCGAACGTCGACCCGACGGGCGCGACGCCGCGCGCCGACCGGGCGCAGACCGCGTTCTCCTGCGTCTACCTGCCGACCGTGCCCGACGACGTGTCCCTGGCGCGCTCGGCGCACCCGGCCGAGCGGAACCCGGCGCTCATGTGCAGCGCCTACCAGGGCGACCTCGGCCTCGACGTGGGCCGCGCCCAGTCCGTGTACGAGCTGGACCGCCGCCAGCTCGACTCCGGCGCGCTCAGGCAGGTCGGCACCGAGACGAAGCTGTCGTCCGGCCAGTCGTGGACGCTGCCGGACGGCTCGACGATGACGTTCGTGGGGACCCGCCAGTGGGCCGCGCTGTCCGTGCGGCAGGACCCGGGCAAGACGACCGTGCTGATCGGGGCGGTCGCGCTGCTCACCGGCCTGCTCACGTCGCTGACCGGCCGGCGCCGCCGCGTGTGGGCGCGCGTCGTGCCCGACGCCGACGGGCGTAGCCTCATCTCGCTGGGTGGTCTGCCCCGCACCGAGCAAGCCTCCTTCGCGGCTGAGTTCGCCCAGCTCGTGAGTCAACTCGAGGAGAACCATGGCGCACCTGTCCGACCAGCTGCTGATGTGGACGATCCTGGGGTACACCCTGGCGATGCTCGGGTACGCCGTTGAGTACTCCTTCGGCGCGAAGGGCGCGGTAGCCCGCGTCGCCACCGCCCCGCGCCAGCGGGAGCTGGTCAGCGTCGGCGGCCCGGAAAGGGCGCACGACCCGCTGTGGGACGACCCGGACGGTGCCGTCGCGGAGCCCGAGCCGGCGGTGGTCGTTCCCGTGTCCACCGGTGAGAAGGGCCGGCGCGCCGCGCTGTTCGGTCGCGTCGCGGTCGTCCTCACGGTGCTGGCGACGCTCACGCACGGCGGCGTGCTGGTGACCCGCGGCCTCGCCGCGCACCGGGTGCCGTGGGGCAACATGTACGAGTTCGTGCTCGCTGCCTGCTTCGTCGGCGCCCTGTCGTGGCTGGTCGTGCTGGTGCTGCGGCCCACCGCCCGGCTGCTCGGCCTGTTCGTCTCGCTGGCCATGGTGATCCTGCTCGGCTTCGCGATGGCGGTGCTGCACACCCAGGTCGCCCCGCTGGTCCCGGCGTTGAACTCCTACTGGCTGAAGATCCACGTCTCGGCGGCCGCGTCGTCGTCGGGCATCCTGCTCATGGCGTTCATCCCGTCGGCGCTGTTCCTGGCCCGCGAGGGCTGGGACCGCGGCAAGCGGTCGTTCCCCTACTCGCTGGGCCGCCGCCTGCCGGCCGCCGACTCGCTGGAGCGGCTCGCGTTCCGGGTGACGGTCTTCGCGTTCCCGCTCTGGACGTTCGCCATCATCTGCGGCGCGATCTGGGCCGAGGCGGCCTGGGGCCGCTACTGGGGCTGGGACCCGAAGGAGACCTGGTCGTTCATCTCCTGGGTGGTCTACGCCGGCTACCTGCACGCCCGCGCGACCCCGAGCGTCAGGAAGACCACGGCCACCTGGATCGCCGTCGCCGCCTGGATCACCATGCTGATCAACCTCTACGTGATCAACTTCGTGGCGGTCGGTATGCACTCCTACGCCGGCGTGTAGCCTGCCCGGTCACCGTTGACGCGCGGCCGCGCAGGTCGCGGCCGACCAGGTGTCGAAGCGGTTGACCCAGTTCAGGCAGTAGTTGGCGAAGCCGCTGCCCGCGCCCGTCGGCACCCTGCCCAGGCGCCAGAACTCGGAGCGCCCCGCCGCGTCGCGCAGTCGCACGTTGTCGAAGCCCGCCGGCGGCAGCGTCACGTACCCGCCCATCGCCGGGTCCACGTACACCTCGACGTACTGCTCGATCGTGGTGGACGCGCGGATCGGCAGGCGCTGGTCGGTGAGCAGCCGCCACTGGCCCTGCCACCACAGCCACGCGCGCCAGTGCCCCTCCCCGGCCGACTCCAGGTTGATCCAGACCCGGTCGCCGGGCCCGATCGGGTACTCGTCGTGGAACGTCCAGCGCCGGCTCACCGTGTCGTAGGTGTAGACGTGCTGGCGGCCGTCGCGCAGCCAGCCGTTCTCCGACCAGCCCGCCTCCAGCCAGGCCGTGCCGTCGGTGCTGCGCGCCATGAAGCGGGCCGCCACGAAGTCGTACGTTCCCGGCCGTACCCCCGGGTCCGCGACCCGCAGCCGGCCCGAGACGCCGGACCAGCCACCCACGGTCGTCGCGCCGAGGTGGTGGTAGCCGGCACGAGGTTCCGGCGTCGCGGGGGTCGGCGAGGGCGCGTATCCGCCCGGCGCGGCCCACGCGGCGGATGAGAGAACAAAACTGAGGAGTACGGCGCACAGCGCGACCCCCGCCCGCGCGATTGCCACGAACACCTCAACGGGACAGCCCGCCAGCGGGTGACGTCACCCGACCCGGCAGACTGCAGGGCATGGCACGTGGGCAGGCCGGGCAGTACGGCCCGTACGACGATCTCAAGGACTTCCTCCGGACGCTGGAGAAGGCCGGCGAACTGCGCCGCATCACGGTCCCCGTGGACCCGACCCTGGAGCTGAGCGAGATCGTCACGCGGACGGTCCGCGCGGGCGGCCCCGCGCTGCTCTTCGAGCGGCCGACCCGGGGCGAGATGCCGGTGGCGATCAACCTCTTCGGCACGCACAAGCGCACCGCGATGGCGCTCGGCGTCTCCTCCGTCGACGAGATCGGCGACCGGATCGGGTCCCTCGTCAAGCCCGAGCTGCCGGTGGGCTTCGCGGGCATGCGTGAGGGCCTCGGCAAACTGCTCCAGCTCAAGAGCGTGCCACCGAAGAAGGTGAAGACCGCCCCCTGCCAGGAGGTCGTCTACCGAGACGGCAACGTCGACCTCAACCGGCTGCCCGGCCTGCAGATCTGGCCCGGTGACGGCGGCATCTTCCACAACTTCGGGCTGACCCATACGAAGCACCCGGAGACGGGCAAGCGCAACCTCGGCCTGTACCGGCTGCACCAGCACTCGCACAACACGCTGGGCATGCACTGGCAGATCCACAAGGACTCCACCGCCCACCACGCGGTCGCCGAGCGGCTCGGCCAGCGGCTGCCCGTCGCCGTGGCGATCGGCTGCGACCCGGTGGTCAGCTACTCCGCGTCGGCCCCGCTGCCGGGCGACATCGACGAGTACCTGTTCGCCGGGTTCCTGCGCGGCGAGCGGGTCGAGATGGTCGACTGCCTCACCGTCCCGCTGCAGGTGCCGGCGAACGCGCAGATCGTCCTCGAGGGGTACGTGGAGCCGGGGGAGCGGGCGCCCGAGGGTCCGTTCGGTGACCACACCGGGTTCTACACGCCGGTCGAGCCGTTCCCCGTGCTGCACATCACGTGCATGACGACCCAGCGCGACCCGGTCTACCACTCGATCGTGACGTCCAAGCCGCCGCAGGAGGACGGCGGCATCGGGCACGCCACCGAGCGCATCTTCCTCCCGCTGCTGAAGATGCTCATCCCGGACATCGTGGACTACCACCTGCCCGAGGCGGGCGTCTTCCACAACTGCTGCATCGTCTCCATCAAGAAGCGCTACCCCAAGCACGCGCAGAAGGTGATGTCCTCGATCTGGGGCGCGCACCTGCTGTCGCTGTCGAAGCTCATCGTCGTGGTGGACGACGACTGCGACCCGCACGACTACCACGAGGTCGCGTTCCGGGCGTTCGGCAACGTCGACTACTCGCACGACCTGCTGCTCACCTCCGGCCCGGTGGACCACCTCGACCACTCGTCGTACCAGCAGTTCTGGGGCGGCAAGGCGGGCGTCGACGCGACCCGCAAGCTGCCCACGGAGGGCTACACGCGCGGTTGGCCCGAGGAGATGGTCATGTCCCCGGAGATCGTGGCCCGGGTGGACCGGCGGTGGAAGGAGTTCGGGTTGTGACTGTTCTAGCCCAGCGGCCGTCCCCGGTCCGGGCCTTCATGCGGCTCGTCATGATCGAGCACTCGATCTTCGCGTTGCCGTTCGCGTACCTGGCCGCGCTGACCGCGATGGTGCCGTCGATCCAGTGGGGCACCCTCGGGCTCATCACGGTCGCCATGGTCTCCGGACGGACTGTCGCCATGGCGGCCAACCGGATCATCGACCGGCACATCGACGCGCAGAACCCGCGCACCGCCGGCCGGGAGCTCATCACGGGCGCCGTGTCGCTGCGGACCGCGTGGACCGGGCTCGTACTCAGCTTATTGATCTTTTTGGTGTCGGCCGGGGCGCTCAACTGGCTCTGCCTGGCCCTGTCCCCGCTGGCCGTCGTGGCGCTGGTCATCTACTCGTACGCCAAGCGGTTCACCAACTATCCGCAGGCGTTCCTGGCGCTGGCCCAGGCGGTCGCGCCGGTGGGTGCGTGGATCGGGGTGACAGGTGAGTGGTCGTGGCCGGCGGTCCTGCTCGGCGTGGCCGTCGGCACCTGGATCGGCGGGTTCGACTGCATCTACGCCTGCCAGGACTACGCGGCCGACAAGCGGATCGGGGTCGGCTCGGTGCCGGTGCGCTGGGGGATCGCCGGGTCGCTGCGCATCTCGTCAGCCGTGCACGTGGTCACCATGGCGTTCTTCGTCTGGTACGGCGTCGTGGTGGAGTACGGCTGGTTGTGGTGGGTTGGCCTGGGTCTCACGGGACTGGTGCTCGTTTACGAGCACGCGATCGTGCGCGCCGATGATCTTTCGCGGGTAAACCGCGCGTTCTTCACCGCCAACGGCGTCATCGGCATCGCGCTGTTCGCCTTCGCGCTCGCCGACCTGGTGGTGAACGGGGGCCTGCGGCCATGACCGCGGCCCGCGTGCCGTGGGTCGTCGGGGTCTCCGGCGCCTCCGGCACCCCGTACGCGGCGGCGGTGCTGCGCGGGCTGTTCGACGCCGGTGCGGCCGTCGACCTGGTGGTCTCGCGGGCCGCCCGGCTCACCCTGCTGGACGAGACGGGCGTGCGGTTCCGCGACGCCCACTGGAAGTCCGACCTGGCCGACTGGCTTCAGGCTGACCTGGGCGACGTCGCCTACTGGCCGCCGGGCGACCTCGGTGGCGGCCCGGCGTCCGGCTCCTACCCGGCCCGCGGCATGGTGGTCGTCCCGGCTAGCACCGCGGCCTGCGCGGGGATCGCCATCGGACTGAGTAAGGATCTGTTGCAGCGGGCGGCCGAGGTGAACCTCAAGGAGCGCCGTCCGGTGGTGGTGGTGCCCCGCGAGACCCCGGTCACCCGCAGCCACCTGGAGCACCTGCTGGCGTTGCACGACGCCGGAGCGGTCGTGCTGCCGGCGAGCCCGGGCTTCTACGGCGCCGGGGCGCGGGCCAGCGGCCAGCAGCTGGTCGATTTCGTGGCGGCGAAGGTGCTCGACGCGATCGGCGTCGACCACTCGCTGCTCACGCGGTGGTCAGGCGAACTGGGCGCGGGCCGCCTTCCGTCGTAGGTGTGTGTTCATCGACCGGGTGGGGCGGCTGCGTTTTCCTCGGCCTCGCCCTCCAGCAGGGCGCGTACCTCTGACTCACGGAAGCGGCGGTGACCGCCGGGCGTGCGGATGCTGCTGATCCGGCCGGCCGCCGCCCATCGCGTGACAGTCTTCGGGTCGACACGGAACAGCGCGGCCACCTCGCCCGGTGTGAGCAGACGATCTCCAGTGTCCACGACCCCCTCCTTGCGTCGCCGAAGCTCTCTGCGGCTCGACCGTGAACGGCACAGGGGTGACGGCCGGCGCGAGCCAGAGTCTTCGATGGGACGTAGGACCATTACAGCACCGCCATAACCCCATGTCCGACAAACCGTAATTCGCGTTGTGTAGGGGCGTTCTGCGGGGAGAATAGGCGAGCCGGACACGCGTGCGACGACCGTCGCGATCATCGGGTTAGGGTCTGCCGGTGGAACACTTGGAGCGTTGTTCGGACGCCGACCGCGAGTGGGTGACAGAGGCGATCGCCGTCGTCGAAGCGGACGCGAACCGCTCAGCGGATACCCATCTGTTGCCGTTCCCGCTGCCCCGGTCCTGGGGAATCGACCTCTACCTCAAGGACGAGTCCGTCCACCCGACCGGCTCGCTCAAGCACCGGCTGGCGCGCTCCCTGTTCCTGTATGCGTTGTGCGGCGGGTGGATCCGGCCCGGGACGACCATTGTGGAAGCCTCCTCGGGATCCACGGCCGTGTCCGAGGCCTATTTCGCGCGCCTGCTCGGGCTGCCGTTCATCGCCGTCATGCCGGCCGCCACGTCCCCGGAGAAGATCGCCCTCATCGAGTTCCAGGGCGGCACCTGCCACCTGGTGGCCGACGGTGCGACGGTGGTCGCGACGGCGCGCGCCCTGGCCGCCGAGCGGCATGGCCACTTCATGGACCAGTTCACATACGCCGAGCGGGCCACCGACTGGCGCGGCAACAACAACATCGCCGAGTCGATCTTCGGCCAGCTCGCCCTGGAGCGGCACCCCATCCCGACCTGGATCGTGGTCGGCGCCGGTACGGGCGGCACCTCGGCCACCATCGGCCGCTATATCCGGTATCGCCGCCATTGCACGAAGCTCTGTGTCGTCGACCCGGAAGGTTCGGCGTTCTACGCCGGTTGGACCTCGGGCGATCTGACCGTCGAGACCGGTCGCATGTCGCGGATCGAGGGCATCGGCCGCCCCCGGGTCGAGCCGTCGTTCCAGCCGTGCGTCGTGGACCGGATGATCCGGGTGCCCGACGCCGGGTCGCTCGCGGCGATGCGGGTGGCCTCCGCGGTGCTCGGCCGCCGCGTCGGCGGATCGACCGGAACGAACCTGTGGGGCGCCTTCGGCCTGATCGCCGAGCTGCTGGCCCGCGGCGCCTCCGGGTCCGTGGTCACCTTGCTCTGCGACGGCGGCGAACGCTACGCGAACACCTATTTCAATGATTCGTGGGTACGCGCACAGGGCCTCGACCTGGCCAGTCGCATGACGGTCGTCGACGCGTTCCTGAACACCGGAGAGTGGGCACCGGATAACTCTGTGTAACCGCCCTGGGCACGAAAGAGGCGGCCCCTGCTGAGCCGCCTCCCCCTCTGAGCTGGTTGTATCCCCCGTGCCCATCGAACTAAGCCGATTTTATTGGGAGCGCTCCCATATTGACATTGCGTTTCGGCCCTGTCAATGGTGTGTGGCCGGACCTTGACGTACACCACATGCCCGCAGGTCAGCCCGGCTACTACGGACCGTAAGTTTCGTCCTGCCTGTCTGGTTCCCGCCCGCCGCGCTCACCAAACCGCCGCGCGTGCGCCAGATGTGCACATCTGACGGGGTAGGGGACGACTCGGGCCGCCAAGTGTGCGTTTCTGGCGGGGTGTGGGACGTTCTCCCTCGCCACTTGTGCGCATCTGGCGAGGTGGGAGGCGTGTTGTCTCGCCACTTGTGAGCTTCTGGCGGGGTGGAGGGCTCTCCGGCTCGCCAAATGTGAGCTTTGGGCGAAGCGGAGGGCTCTCCGGCTCGCCAAATGTGCGCTTCTGGCGGGGTGGGAGTGCGTTGTCCCGCCAGTTGTGCGCTTCTGGCGAAGGGGTCCAGCCCTGTAGGCCATCAACTGTGCGCATGGGGCGAGCCTCGGCCGCTAGGACCTCGCCATATGTGTGCAGGAGGTGGCGAGGGAGGAGATCGGTCGGGCTTCGCGAGATGCGCGACGTTGGCGGCATTGACCGGGTGCCGCTCGCCATTGGGTCGCCTTTGGCGAGCCGGGAGCGGGCGGCTGGAGGGCGGAAAACGAAAGAGACGGCTCCTGTTGAGCCGCCTCCCCCTCTGCGCGTCTTATCCGTGATCGGCACTCTCGTCAAGAACCCCCGTGTTTCATGGGAGCGCTTCCACGGTCACATCTGGAATCACCGATGTCAAGAGCGCGCCAGACAAGAAGCGGCTGACCTGCGTACATAAACAGGTCAGCCGCTTGATAACTGCACGACAGTCACTACATTACGTAACGACTACCATCCGCATGGTTAGCGGAAGCGTCGTCCGCTCGACCGGTGGCCGCGCGAGAAGCTGCCGCGTTCCGCGTCGGGGCGCCGGTCGCCGTCGTGCCGGTGGCCCGTGTCGGGACGGTGGCTGGCCTCCTGGCGGTGGCCCTGCTCGGGGCGGTGGGTGCCGTCGTGGCGGTGCGCGCCGTCGGGACGCTGCGGCACCCCGGGGCGCCGGTCACCGTCGAAGCGCCGGGGACGGTGCTCGCCGTCGAAGCGGCGCGGCCGGTGCTCGCCGTCGAAGCGACGCTCACCCTCGGACGCCGTACGCCGGTCGCCGTCGAAGCGACGCTCGCCGTCGGCTGCCGCGGGCCGGTCGCCGTCGAAGCGGCGCGGGCGGTCGCCGAAGCGACGCTCACCGAAGCGACGGTCGCCGTCGCGGCGGTCGCCCTCGAAGCGGGGGCGGGGTCGACGCTCGGGGCGGGTCTCCTCGACGATGACGACCGGGACGCCGGACGGCTCGCGGGCGCCGGTGACCTCGACGAGCGCCGGGGCGCCCGCCGTCACGTGCGTACGGATCGGGTCGACGCCGGCCTTCTCCAGCATGCCGAGCGTGCTCGCGCGCTGGCGCGGGAGCACCAGCGTGACGACGGCGCCCGACTCACCGGCGCGGGCGGTGCGTCCCGCCCGGTGCAGGTAGTCCTTCGGGTCCTTCGGCGGGTCGACGTGCACGACCAGGTCCACACCGTCGACGTGGATGCCGCGCGCGGCCACGTTCGTCGCGATGAGGACGTCGACGCGACCCTCCTTGAAGTCGGCGAGCGTGCGTGTGCGTACCCGCTGGGTTTTTCCGCCGTGGAGAGCACCCGCGCGGACGCCGACCGCCGAGAGCTGCTCAACCAACCGGTCGACCGCCATCTGGGTCTTGACGAACATGATGGTGCGGCCCTGCCGGTTCGCGATCGAGGCGAGGATCGTGAACTTGTCGCGCGGCGGGATCATCAGCGTGTGGTGGGTCATGGTGTCCACCGCGGCGACGGCGGGGTCGACCTCGTGCGTCACCGGGTCGGTCATGAAGCGCTTGACCAGGGTGTCCACGTCACCGTCCAGGGTGGCCGAGAAGAGCAGCCGCTGGCCGCCCTTCGGCGTCTGGTCGAGCAGCGCGGTGACGTCGGGCAGGAAGCCCATGTCCGCCATCTGGTCGGCCTCGTCGAGCACCGTGACCTCGACGTCCGCGAGCGAGCAGTTGCCGCGCTCGATCAGGTCGGCGAGCCGGCCCGGTGTGGCAACCAGCACGTCGACGCCCTTGCGCAGCGCCTCGATCTGGATCCCGTACGACGAACCGCCGAAGGCGGTCTTGGTGAACAGCTTGAGCGACTTCGCCA
Organism: Luedemannella flava; assembly: GCF_039528515.1. Lineage (NCBI taxonomy): Bacteria > Bacillati > Actinomycetota > Actinomycetes > Micromonosporales > Micromonosporaceae > Luedemannella > Luedemannella flava. The sequence goes on along the minus strand of NZ_BAAALT010000151.1, from coordinate 1,229 downwards.
GCGGGGCCAGCGCGTCGTTGACCTGCATGGCCAGCTCGCGCGTCGGCACGAGGATGAGGCCCTTGGGGCGGTGCGGCGCGCTGCGCTCGCCCTGCGCGAGGCGGGTGAGCACGGACAGGCCGAAGGCCAGGGTCTTGCCGGAGCCGGTCTGGCCGCGGCCGAGCACGTCCCGGCCGACCAGGGCGTCCGGGATGGTGGCCTGCTGGATGGGGAACGGAGCGGTGATGCCCGCCCGGCCGAGCGCGCGCACGAGCTGGCGCGGCAGGCCCAGCTCCGCGAACCCGGTCGCGTCGTTCTCGGCGGGGTCGTCAAGGACGGAGGGCAGGCTGTTGAGCGCGCCCATGCCGGGCGCAGCGTCGATCGACATGATGGTGATGGGAACCTCTCCACGGGGGCCGTCCTCAGCGACAGTTGCGTGAAGAGAACAGCCCATCATCGGCGCGCCTGAACGCACGCCGGACACAAGATCCCACCAATCGTACCCGGTCGAAACGTCACGCCGGCGCCGGCGTGACGGCCGGCACCGACGCTGTGTTCCGCGTCACCCTCTAGTCGCTCAGAAAAGATGAGGCGAGTACGGCCACGAAAGCGCCGATCAGCAGCACCATGCCCAGGCCGGCGGCCATGATGATCACTACTCGGCGGGTACGCGACCGGCTCTCCGCGGGCGGGATCGTCGCGGGCAGCCCCTGGGCCAGAATGTGTCCGGTGAGCGACCCGGTGTCCTCCGGGATCATGCCGCTGGGGGGCATCCCGATGCCACCACCGTAGACCGTCCCCTGTGGACCGGAGCGGGCCGCGGGCGGCGCGTAGGCCGGCTGGCGCCAGTCCGACTGCTCGGGCGGCGGCCCCCACGCGTCGACCGGGTCGTGCCCCGGGGCGGTGAGCGGGGCCGGCACGGGCGGTCCCGGCTGCGGCCCGGGGTACGGCGGCGTCGGCCCCGGATAGGGCGGCGTCGGCACGGGCGGGAACGGCGACGGCGGCTGCGGGCGGCCCGGGTCGGGCGCGGGG
>NZ_BAAALT010000151.1:0-160 GCF_039528515.1 Luedemannella flava | reverse complement strand
GGGTCAGGCGTCGGGTATGGCCGGCCCGGGTCAGGTGTCGGGTACGGGGCGGGGCGCCCCGGCTCCGGCGTCGGATAGGGCGGGGGTGGCGTCGGGCCAGGCTCCGGGAACGGCGTCGGCAGCGGCCCGGGCGGGGGCAGCGGCGTCGGCGGCGCCGGCG